>CAMOGC010000066.1 GCA_946613955.1 uncultured Clostridia bacterium | reverse complement strand
GCGCATATAGCGGTCCATGTCCTCGGCGATCTGTTTGGCCATGGCGACGGCGGCGACGACGGTTTTCGCGCCCGTCACCACGTCGCCCGAGGCGAAGACGCCGGGCATCGTCGTTTCCCCATTTTCATCGGTGGCCAGGTTGCCCCGCTCATTCAGCTTCAGCTCCCGATCCCGGTTGACCAGCCGGTCCTGGGGCACCTGGGAGATGCAGATCATAATGGAATCGGCCGGGAAGAGCTTTTCGGAGCCGGGGATTTCCACCAGCTTTCCGTCCTTCTCCTCCAGATCCGCCAGGATGACGCCGTCGTCGGTGATGCGGACGGCGGATTTCATATACTGGAAGTCCACCCCGTCCACCGTCGCCATCTCGAACTCCTCCGCGGCGGCGTCGACCTTTTCGCCCCGGACCAGGACGGTGACATGGCGGGAGCCGTGGCGCACGGCGGTGCGGGCCACGTCCATGGCGGCGTTGCCGGCGCCGATGACCGCCACCCGGTCCCCCAGGCTGTAAACATCCGGATTGTTCAGATAATTGATGGCGTAGAAAACGTTGCCGAAGGTTTCCCCGGGGATGCCCAGTTTCCTCGGCCGCCAGGCGCCGGTGCCGATAAAGACGGATTTATACCCGTCGTCCATCAGATCGCGGATGCTGGTGGATCCGCCGATGGAGAAATTCGGCCGGAAGAGGATGCCCATCTCCCGCATTTTGACGGCGTAGCGGTCGAGAATGGACTTGGGCAGGCGGAATTCCGGGATGCCGTAGCGGAGGATGCCGCCGATCTTGTCCCGGGTTTCGAACACCGTCACCTTATAGCCCTTCATGGCCAGCTTGATCGCGATCGTAATCCCCGCGGGGCCGGCGCCGATGACGGCGGCCTTCATGCCGTTGGGCGGGGCGATTTTCAGCCGCAGCCGCTCGAAATAGGAATCGGAGATGTAGTTTTCGATGCTGGAGATATGCACCGGCTCGCCCTTGATGCCGCGGACGCAGTGGCCCTCGCACTGGCCGGCGTGGTTGCAGACCAGGGAGCAGACCACCGACAGGGGGTTGTTCTCAAAGAGCATTTCCGCCGCGTCGGGAATGTCATGCTGGCGGAAAAGCCGGATCATCTCCGGAATATTGGTATGGATCGGGCAGCCGGCCTCCCGGCAGCGGGGGTTTTTGCACTGCAGACAGCGGTTCGCCTCTTCCAGAACATGTACAGCCATTTTTTCCTCCTCACCGTGGCGCGGCCGGCCACCGGATCTGTTTTTTCTTCTTTTCCCGCAGGGGGGACTCGCCCTCTCAGGGATGGAATGATTCTATCACTTCGCGGCCGGAAAGTCCATGGCTCGGCCGGGTCCGCCGCGTTTCAGGACTCGAAAACCTGGCGCGCGATATCGGCGGCCTGCTTCGCGTCCCGGGCGTAGAAATCGGCGCCGATGTCCCGGGCGTATTCCGGGGTCAGCACGGCGCCGCCCACCATGACCCGGCAGGGCAGCCCGGCTTCCCGCAGGGCGCGGATGGTTTCCGCCATAGCGGGCAGGGTGGTGGTCATCAGGGCGGAGAGCCCCACCAGCGGAACCTCCTCCCGCCGGACGGTTTCCACGATTTGTTCCGCGGGCACGTCCCGGCCAAGATCCAGGACGGTATAGCCGTAGTTTTCCAGCACCGCCCGGACGATGTTCTTTCCGATATCATGGATGTCGCCCCGGACGGTGGCCAGGAGGATTTTTCCCCGGCTCAGGCGCCCGCCGGAGGCGGCCTCCAGCTTTTCCTTCAGCAGATCGAAGCCGCGGCTGGCAGCCTGGGCGGAGCGGAGCAGCTGGGGCAGGAAGATTTCCTGCCGCTCGTAGGCGTCGCCGACCCGGTTGAGGGCGGGGATCATCAGGCTTTCGATGATCTCCATGACGGGCAGGGTTTCCAGGGCCTCCCGGGTCAGACGGGCCACCTCGTCGCCCTGGCCGCGGAGCACCGCGTCCGGCAGCGTCAGGGGCCCCGCGGGCGCGGCAGAGGGCGCGGGGACGCCGGGGGCGCCGGGGGCCGCCGGAGCGCCCGAGGCCGGCGCGGCGGGCAGGGCGGCGCACAGGGCGATGTAATCCTCGGAGCCGGGATCCTCCCGGGCGAGGACCCGGAAGGCGGCGATGGCCTTGCGGATAGCGGCCTGGTTGGGATTGACGATGGGGCAGTCCAGCCCGGCGAACAGCGCCTGGGTCAGGAAGGAAACGGTAATGTTCTCCCGCTGCGGCATGCCGAAGGAAATGTTGCTGACGCCCAGCACCGTCTGGACGCCGAAGCGGCGCTTGACCTCCGAGACCGCCCGGAGGGTTTCCAGGGCCTGCTCCGGCTGAGCCGAGACGGTCAGCGTCAGGCAGTCCAGATACAGATCCTCCCGGGGGAGGCCGCAGCGGTCCGCCGCCTCGACGATCCTGCGGGCGATGGCCACCCGGTCCTCCCAGGTCGGCGGGATGCCGCCTTTGTCCAGGCAGAGGCCGACCACCGCCGCCCCGTATTTCCGGCACAGGGGGAGGATCCGCTCGAGGGTTTCGGGATCCCCGTTGACGGAGTTGACCAGGGCCTTGCCGTGGACGGCGCGGAGGCCGGCCTCGATGACCGCGGGATCGGAGGAGTCGATCTGAAGCGGGAGATCCACCGCCCCCTGGACGGCCCGGACGACCTCGAACATCTTCGCGCGCTCGTCGATCCCGGGAAGACCGACATTGATATCCAGGATATCGGCGCCGGCCTCCTCCTGGCTGAGGGCCAGGGAGACGATATAATCCAGGTCGTTTTCCCGCAGGGCCTGCTGCAGGCGCTTTTTGCCGGTGGGGTTGATCCGCTCTCCGATGACCCGGACGCGGCCGGTTTCGGCGACCCGCCGGGCGGAGCAGATGCCCCGGCGAAGGGGCCGGGCCTCCTGAGCCGGCAGGGACGGGGGCAGGGAAGCTTTCAGGGCGGCGATGAAATCCGGGGTGGTGCCGCAGCAGCCGCCCATCCACCGGACGCCCAGAGGCAGCGCTTCCGCCATCTCCCGGGAGAATGTCTCCGGAGAGAGCCGGTATTCCCCGGTGGCGGGATCCGGCAGGCCGGCGTTGGGCTTGAGAATCAGGGGCAGATCCGTCCATGCCCGCATCTGCCGGAGCAGGGGCAGGAGCTCCTTCGGCCCCAGGGAGCAGTTAAAGCCCAGCGCCTCAACGCCCAGACCGGAGAGGGTCAGGGCCATGGCCGGCACCGTGACGCCCAGGAAAGTCCGCCCGGTGGCCTCGAAGGTCATGGTCACCCAGATGGGCAGGCGGGTATGCTCCCGGGCCGCCAGCACCGCTGCCCGGACTTCCCCCAGATCGCTCATGGTTTCGAAGATGATCCGGTCGGCGCCGGCCTGCTCCCCGGCCACGGCCATCCGGCGGAAGGCCTCGTAGGCCTCCTCGAAGGACAGAGGGCCCAGGGGCTCCATCAGCTGGCCGAGGGGGCCGACATCCAGCGCCACCTCCAGGCCCGTTTCCGCGGCCGCCTTCGCGCAGCGGACGCCGGCGGCGATCAGCTCCTCGCAGGCATAGCCGGAGGCCGGCGCCTTCAGGGGATTGGCGCCGAAGGTGTTGGTATAGAGCACCCGGCTGCCCGCGGCGGCGTAGCGGCGGTGAATGGCTGTCACGGCCTCGGGATGGGTGATGTTCCAGCTTTCCGGCATCACGCCCAGAGGCAGACCGGCGGCCTGCAGCATGGTGCCCATGCCGCCGTCGAGCAGGATGATTTCATGGTTTTCCACAGGATGAGCCCTCCCTTCGGAAAGAGCAGTGTGCATACATGGAACAGGAAGCGCACCCGCCTGATGCTTCCGGCCCGGGGGGATTTTCCGCAGAGACGCGACCGCGGGCGGCGGGAGCGTCGGATACGCCGATCACGGCGGTCACGGATTTCTGGGGAAGCAGCAGCCCGCCGGGGGTCAGGGTCAGGCCGATGCGCCGCTCCGCGTTCAGGACGGCGCAGAGGGCCGCCTGCTGGGAAAGGGGAAAATCCCCGTAGCCGGGGCTGAAGCGGGGCGTCAGACGGGCGGGGGAAAGGGCCTCCGCCAGGTCTTCGCAAAGATTATCGCAGACGTTTTCAATGGCGGCGCCGCAGAGCGCATCCAGGATGACGGCGGAAGCCATGTCCCGGGACTGGCGCCTGCGGATCAGGTCGTCGGCGCCGGCGCCGAGGGTGGCGGCCAGGAGCACCGCCCGGCCGCATCCGGCAAAAAGCTTTTTCAGATCCTGCCCCTCCGGGCGAAAGGCGGTTCCCTCCAGGGTTCCGTCCGGCAGGAGGGAAAAGATTCGCCAGACCGCCCGGGGCCGGACCACGGAAAGCAGCTCCTTTTCCAGGGGCGGCAGGGCCGCGAGCAGCTCCGGCGGCGCCTCGCCCCGAACGCCCAGGTAGCGCAGGGCTTCCGGATGGGAAATGGCGGTTATCCTGGCTTCCATGGGGGTCTCCTTTCATCGGGCTGTTTTCAGAGCTGTTTACGGGTTCCATTTTGCGGGAATCATCCGCCACCTGGACAGCGTAGCACAGGCGAAAGTGAAATTCAATCCTTTCTCCGGGCTGCCTCTGGTTTTTCTCCGTATTGCCGAGGCACCTGGGCCGCCTCCGGGAGGCCAATGCCTTCCTCGCCTGGAAGCATCCGCCGGCCGGAAGAAAGCGCGGCGCCGTTCCTGGCTCCGTCCATCCAGAGACCCCGACGCGCGCCCGGGGCGATCGTCCGGGACGCACGGTCTTTCGCTTGCGGCGGGAAAAACCCTATGGTATAATGCCGGGCGGAGATTGGCTCCAGGTGAGAGTGGAAGGAACGCCGGACAGCGTCCGGGAGATACGGAAGAGATGGACGCGCCCGGGACGGAAAGGAAGATAAGACAGGGATGAGCTGGCTCAGAAGGGGATGGATCCTGCTGATCTGCCTGGTCATGGCGGCGGCCGCCGTATACGCGGAGGACGCGGAGGATCTGGAGATCGGCGAGGTCGTGGAGGACGTGCTGCTGGACGAGAAGGGGGAGGAAATCCCGCTTCCCTCTGGAACGGAAACGCCGCCCCCGGCAGAAGAAACGCCGATCCCGGCCGAAGAGACGCATACATCCCCGGCCCGGGAGGATTTTATCCGCCGGATCATCGCCACCGGGAAGAAGCTGTACGAGGACGCCGGGGGCAAACGGAAGCGCGCCCACTACAAGGGGGACGATTACGTCTGCAAGAACTACACGGTCCGGCTTTTTAAGGATAACCGCAAGGATTTCCGCATGGCCGAGTTTCCGGAGACGACGCTGGTCATCCCCAACAACCTGCCGGCGGACAAATGCAAGCCCTACAAATACGGCTTCCTCTGGGAGGAGGTTCCGGCGGAGAAGGGAAATCCCTTCGTCGTGGGGGCCCAGTTCATCTATGACAGCGGCCTGTCGAAGGAGGAAAACCTGGAAAGGGCGAAGGAATTCATGCGCCAGGCCCAGCCCGGGGATTTCTTCCAGATGTCCGCCCAGTATGAATACGGCATCGGGGCCCACAGCGCCATCCTGATGGGATACGATCCGGAAACGGACGAGATCCACTGGCTGGACAGCAACATGCGGGGCGGAAAGATCAAGGGCATCCGCTACGGCGTGGTTCAGTACGACGAGGTCAAAAGCGTGGAATGGTGGGCGAAGGCCTTCTGCCATAAGGGCCGGGGCGCCACGATGTACCGCCTGCGGGAGGACATCGTTTACGCCGAGGGCGCCGGGCCGAAGGAATGAGCGAAAGGCCGGATTTCGGGAAAACGGAAGAGCGGGGAGAATCCTCTCTCCGGAGCGCAGGATGATCAAAAGGACGGAAAGGACGCCGTACAGGGCGGCCAGGCGGACAGAAATGGGGAAAACAATGAGAAAGGAAATCGGCCGAAGGGGAGCGGGGCTGCTGTGCCTGCTGCTCTGCCTGATCCTGGCGGCGGGGTGCCTGGCGGAAGTCCCGGGGACCGTGGGCATTTCCGCTTTGCCCGCGGGGGCTGTTTCGGAAAATGACGATGTTCCTACGGAAGAGGAACCTTTGGAGCCCCTCAGCGTACCTGCGGAGGAGGCTTTGGAGACATCCACTCCTTCCGTGGAAGAGGTGCCGGCGAATCATATGACGGAAGCCGGCGTGTCTGAAACGGAAGCAGCTGCGGAGGCGGCGCCTTCGGCCGGGGAAACCTTTACATTCTCCTTTATCGGGGACTGCACCGTCGGGGGCGACGTGACCGACGGATACAGCACGGAAAGCGGCTATACCCGCTTCATCCGGCAGAAGGGGCTGGACTATCCCTTCAGCGCGGTGGCGGACATGTTCGCCAGGGACGATCTGACGGTGGCCAACTGCGAGGGGGTGCTGTCGGACAAGAAGGGGCTGAGCGCGGTCAAGCCGAAGATGAACCTGATCGGCCCGCCGGAGTTCGCCGAGGTTTTCGCCCTGGGCAACGTGGACGTCTGCAACCTGGCCAACAACCACGGCAAGGACTTCCGCGGCAAGGGCCAGCAGAATACCGCCGAGAACCTGGCCCGATACGGCGTCGGCTCCTTCTATGACGAGCACACCTGGTCGACGACGGTCAAGGGCGTGAAGGTGGGCTTTGTGGGCTATACCTACCCGATGAACGACGCGAAGCTGAAAAAATACGTCCAGGGGATGGAACAGCTGCGGGCGGAGGGATGCACGTTTGTGGTGGCCTCGGCTCACTGGGGGCGGGAAACCTACTACTATCTGGACGCGAACCAGGCCTACGGGCGCAAGCTCATCGACGCGGGGTTCGACATGGTTTTCGGCCACGGGTCCCATACCTGCCAGATGATCCGGTATTACAAGAACAAGGTCATCCTCTACGGCATGAGCAACTTTACCTTCGGGGCCAACTCCTCCCCCAAGGACGCGGATACGGCGGTGGTTCAGGTGGTCTATGACATTCACCCGGACGGCAGCATGACCGCGCGGGAGCTGTTCTGCTATCCCTTCAAAATGCACCAGGATCACGATTTCCGCCCCTGCCCCATCGAGGACGAGGAGGGGAAACAGCGGGTCTGGGCCAAGATGTATTACAACAACTACCCCAAGCCCAAGAACAAGGCGCCGTATCCCTCCCTGCCGGAAAGCTTTTTGACCACCGGGTACGCGGATCTGACCGCGCCGGAACTGCAGAATCAGGAATAAACGACATGAAAAAGGTAAGAATGAGACATCGGCCGGGGTTCCAGAACGCGGCCGCGCGATGGCTGTACCGGATCCTGTATCCCTATTTTCACTGCAGGGTAAATCTGCCGGAGGAGCTGAAGAAGAGCGAGGAGCCGGTCGTTTTTATCGCCAACCATTACGATGTTTTCGGCCCCGTCAGCTTTATTCTGTCCATGCCGCTGGTGTCGGCGGTGTGGATGAACGAGGACATCATTACGCCGGAGACCGCCATCGAAACCTGCCGCCCGGGCGTAAACAAAACCTTCCCGTTCCTGGGCAAAAGAATAAGGGAAAGGATCGCTACACTGCTGGGGCACTTTTCCTGCGGCCTGCTGAAACAGTTCGGCTGCATCCCGGTGGACCGGAACAATCCCGGAAAGCTGCTGACCACCATGCGCAAGAGCGTCGCCGCGCTCGAGGCTGGAAACAACATCCTGATCTTCCCGGAAACGGGCTTTCCGGAGTATTCCCTGACCTCCGTGACCCCCTTCTTTTCCGGCTTTGCCACCCTGGGCCGGGTGTATCAGCGGAAGACGGGGAAGGATCTGAAATTCTATCCCTGCTATATCGACGAGCAGCATCATCAGATCCGGCTGGGCGAGCCGGAGATCTATAACCCGGAGGCGGAATCCATGCGGGAGGAAACCGAGCGGGTTTCGGATTCGCTCAACGCGCGCATCCGGGAGATGGCCGCCCTGAGCCGGGGCGTGGAAAAAGAGGAAAAAAGTACCCCGGTCCGGCGGACGATCCTGTTTTTCTGCAATCTGATCCGGCTGGTGCTGCTGGTTCCGCTGCTGGTGATGGTGGGCCTTTCCAATCCGACGGCGCTGCTGGTGCTCTATGCCGTCAGCCAGGGGCTGCGCATTCTGTTTAACGCCGTCGTCTCCAACGCCTACAGCGCCTCCAATCGGGTGTCCTCCCTGTTTTCCCACGCCCTGGGGCTGATTACGGACATCTGCGTGGTCGGGCATCTGACCTCCCAGGACGCTCATCTGGCGCCGCTGCTGGTGGGCATCATTCTCAACGCGCTGGTGATCATGATCAGCAACGCGGTGTCCCTGATCCGGATCCGCAAATGCGCGGGAGTCAATTATTTCGACACGCTGTCGGGCCATATGATTTGCTTCATTTGCCTGTGCCGCCTGGCGAATCTGCGGCTGAACAGGATGATGGAGGGGGCGCTGGTGCTGGGAACGCTGGTCTTTCTGGCCTGCTCCGCGGGCTTTGCCATCGCCTTTAACGCCCGGATGAAGGAGAAG
>CAMOGC010000065.1 GCA_946613955.1 uncultured Clostridia bacterium | reverse complement strand
AAAAACCCCGGAGACCTTTTCATGATCTCTGGGGGATGTACGCCCGGCAGGATTCGAACCTGTGACCTTCAGAGTCGGAGTCTGACACTCTATCCATCTGAGCTACGAGCGCTCAACGGATGTATAGTATCACACTCCGTCTGAAAAGTCAAATTGTTTTTTAGGCATCAGAAATGGCGCCCGCCGCCGCCGTGGGAAACGCCGCCGCTGCTGAAATGGACGCCGCTGCCCCGGCCGCCGCCGGAGGAGCCCCCGCCTCCGCCTGTATTCCGGGGAATCCGGGTCCGGCTCACATGCTCCCGCAGGAAGACCTTGTCGTCCTCCGTAAGATTGACGTCGCTCTGGGTCATCTTGTTAAAGGAATACTGTTCCCGCTTCAGGTTGTATTTCGCCGCGACGCTGAAGTAAATGATCAGCGCGACGGCCAGGCCGCCCCCGATGGACAGAATCCATTCCTTCCTCGTCATGGGGTTGTAGATTTTCGAGGAGCGCTGGCCGGTCACAATGTCATAGCGGAACTGGCCTTCCTCGATGCCCCTGCGCATAAAGGTTTCGGCCTTGTCGATGATGGCCCCCGCCGCTTCGGCGTACCGCCCGCGATACAGGTATCCTTCCGCCGACGTCAGCATCTCGTCCAGCCTGTGGTCGTTGATATAGTCCTGCATGATGCCCCCGGTGCTCACATAGCTGACCCGGTTGTTCATATCCAGCAGATACAGGATGCCCGCCTTGTCCTCGCCGATGCCGTAGCCGTGCTGGTCGTAGTAATCGTCGGCGTAGGCCATGGTCCGGTTCAGATCCTCGTAGGACCGGTTCGTCGGCACGGCCCGGGTGGTCAGCACCACCACGTCCACCTGATATTTCTCCTGGAAGCGCTCGATTTTCGCCTCCAGGGCCTCCTCCTCGCTCGCGGTAAACAGGCCGGCCTCGTCGATGACCCGGTTCGCCGCCAGGGCCGCCGCGGGCAGGAGCATCAGCAGGCACAGGAAAAACACCGTTATTCTCTTTACCACAGGAAATACCCTCCCCCCGTCAGCAGCCCGAAAACGACCAGCCCGGCCAGCGCGCTGACCAGCGCCAGCTTTCCCTTCCGCAGGGGGAGCTTTCCGCAGATCTTCCCGTTCTGTCCGTTCATCATATAATAGTAGACCTGTTCTTTCACATTGTCGCTGTAGGTCAGCACCCAGGTCGGCAGCAGCGTGTATTTCGTCCGAACGCTCGTCGGCTGGAAGCTGCTCTGCCCCTTCAGGCTGGACAGCCCGGTGTTCTGGGTCAGCATTTCTGTCACATAGCCGCGGACTTCCTCCTCCATGCTGGCCTCGGCTTTTTTCTTTTCCACGTCCCACTTTTCCGCCAGGAAGCCGCTGAGATAGCCGCTGGCAAAGGGCTGCACTTCCTTTAGGTCATAGGGATGAATGCCGTCGGACAGCTTCCGGTCCGCCGCCTTCAGCCCCTTGCGGACGATGTTCCGGAAGGTCAGCTTTCCGGCCCGGTGCAGGCTGTAATGCCGGGTCGTCGTCACGATATAGCTGCCGGTGGTCACGGTGCTGACCGTCGTCCCCTCTCCGTTATAGGAGCCGTTTCCCTCGATATTCCCCAGCCAGTAGGGATAGTAGACCCCGGAGAAATCCTCCATCTGGGCCTGGCTGAAAAAGCGACGATCGACGAACCATTTTTTGCCGATATAGGCGTCGAATTTCGCCCGGGCCTCCTCCCGGTTGAAGCGGAAGGGAATCAGCCCCTCCGGATAGTATTCGTCGCTGACCCGATCCGCCAGCACCACCGGGCTGTGGCAATAATAGCACCGGGTGGCCGCGGTATTCTCCCCTACGACGATTTCCGCCCCGCAGTTGGCGCAGTGGTATTCCCGCATGGGGGACACCTGCCCCTTTCGCCGGGCCTCCTCCTCCCGCTGGGCGGACTGCTCCCGAAGCTCCGCCTCCGTATACGTGGATCCGCAGAAGGGGCAGGCAAACTGCCCTTTTTCCGGATCATATTCCAGGTTCCCCCCGCAGGCGGGACATTTGAAAAGGATCGTTTCCGCCAAGAGGCAGCCCTCCTTTTTTCTTTCCTCCGGCCGCGCCGCGGCCCTTATGTTGTCGTGAGAATCATATCATAAAATCGGTCGTTTGGCTATAAAAAAATAGGCAGCCCGAAGGCTGCCATATTTGCGGAGGGACGATGCCGCGTCTGCAAAGAGCAGCGCCCATCCCCCTGTGGAGCTGAATCCGTGTTTACCGCTGCACCCGGCCGGTTCCGGATCCCTTCATCAGGGATTCGACTTCCGCGGCGGTGACCCGGTTGTAGTCCCCGGGGATGGTGTGCTTCAGGCAGGAAGCCGCCACCGCGAATTCCAGGGCGTTCTTCTCGTCATAGGTGTTCAGGCCGTAGATCAGACCGCCGCCGAAGCTGTCGCCGCCGCCGACCCGGTCGACGATGTCGGTAATGCTGTATTTCCGGGACAGGAAGAAATCCTTGCCGTTGTACAGGCAGGCGCTCCAGTCGTTATGGTTGGCGGATTTGCTTTCCCGCAGGGTAATGGCGACACGCTTGATGTTCGGATACTTGGCCATGGCGGCGGAGGCAATCTTCTTGTACAGCTCGACGTCAATCTGTCCTTCTTCCACCGCGGAGGAGGATTCGGCGCTCAGGCCGAGGGACTTCTGGAAGTCTTCCTCGTTGGCGATGACGGTATCCACGTATTTCACCAGCTCGGTCATGACCTCGTCGGCCCGCTTGCCGTATTTCCAGAGGTTCTTGCGATAGTTCAGGTCGCAGGACACATGAACGCCCAGCTTCTTGGCCGCCTTGACGGCTTCCAGGCTCAGATCCGCGGCGCCCTGGGAGATGGCGGGGGTAATGCCGGTCAGATGGAACCAGGTCGCGCCCTCGAAGACCTTGGCCCAGTCGATGTCGCCGGGCTTGGCTTCGGCGATGGCGGAACCCGCCCGGTCATACACGACCTTGGAGGGCCGCTGCACGGCGCCGGTCTCCAGATAGTAGATACCCAGCCGCCCTTCCTTGCGGACGATCATGGAGGTGTCGACGCCAAAGCCCCGCAGCTCCCGCACGCAGGCATCCGCGATATCGTTCTTCGGCAGCACCGTCACAAACGCGGCGTCCATGCCGTAATTGGCCAGGGACACGGCCACGTTGGCTTCGCCGCCGCCAAAGGTCGCCTCCAGCACCGGGGACTGGAAGAACCGCTCATACGCCGGGGACTTCAGCCGCAGCATAATTTCACCAAAAGTAATCACCTTCGCCATGGTAATCTCCTCCTTTGTCATCCTACATCCGATTCTGATCGTTATTTCCGGCCGTCCCCGCGTCCGCGCTTCCGGCCAAACGGGCCGCGGCGGCCTCGGCCGCCGTTCCCGTATCGTTATTTCTGCAGCAGGTGCACCGCGAAGCCCGCGATCTCGTCCTTCAGATAGATGGCGGTCATCTTGCCGTTCTTGTAGCTGGCGGTGCTTTCGTCCTCGAAAACGAAGCCCCGCTGCTCCAGATGCCACTTGGCCCGGGCGATAAAGTTCGTCGCGATGGCGATATGTCCGTTCGTTCCCCGGAAGGGCTTCTTCATCATCTCGAATCCGTCGCCGCAGAAGATGGAGCCGCTGCCTTCCCGGATGGGCCAGCCCAGCAGGGCCGCCATGCGCTTGGCGTCCTCCATGGCCTTTTCGGGGGAGCCGCTGTTGACGCCCACATGGCGCAGCTCCAGCCCCAGCATCTTATTGACCGCGGAGCGGGTCAGCTCGGTAATCCGGGCCCAGTCCTTGGCCTCCACCGCGTCCTTGGGAACCATCCAGCTGCCGCCGCAGCACAGGATCTTGCCAAAGGACAGATAATCAAGCATGTTGTTCTCGTTGACGCCGCCGGTCGGCATGAACCGCATATCGCCATAGGGAGCGGCCATGCTCTTGATCAGCTTGATCCCGCCGATGGCTTCCGCCGGGAACACCTTGACCGCCTTCAGCCCAAAGCCCAGCGCCACCTCGATATCGGAGGGGTTGGCCGTTCCGGGGCATACGGGAATATTCTTGCTGATGCAGTAGCGGACGACTTCGGGATTCAGCCCGGGGCTCACGATGGCGGCGGCGCCGGCTTTCACGGCCCGATCCACCTGATCCGTCGTCAGCACCGTTCCGGCGCAGAGCAGCACGTTGGGCAGCTCTTCATGGACCCGACGGATCGCTTCCTCCGCCGCGGCGGTCCGGAAGGTAATCTCAGCGACCGGCAGGCCGCCTTCGGACAGCGCCCGGCACAGCGGAACCGCGTCCTCCGCGTCGTTAATGGCAATAACGGGAACCAGACCCGCCAGGGAAAGTTTGTCCAGGAAATCCATGAATACCGCACTCCCTTTCTTTTCGTTCGCGATGCAGCAACCAGTATCCGGCCTCAATCCGGCACAGAAAAAGGATAGCATGAAAACGCTTACAAGTCAATTGAAAAATCCGTTGAAAAAGCGGTTCCCCAGCCCGACAAACCGGCTGAAAAACCGCCTCTTATTTTCCTTTTCCCAGGGGCGTTTTCCGCCTCCGGACGCCGCTCCCGCGTTCCGGTTTTTTCCCCGGAAGCGCCTGCTCCGCGTATCCGGCCGCCGCCGCGAAATCCGCCTGGCCGCGCTTTCGCCCTTCGTTTCTGTGGCCCCGGTCACATTCTTTCGGCAATCGCCGAAAGGAACGCGCCGCTGTTTACAGCCCGGGCCTCCCCCTCGTAAAGAGCCGCCAGATCCTTGGTCATGACGCCGCTTTCGATGGTCTCGATCGTCGCCTTCTCCAGCCGGTCGGCGAAGGCCGCCAGATCGTCCAGGCCGTCCTTCTCCGCCCGCTTCCGAAGGGCCCCGGTCCAGGCGAAAATGGTCGCCACCGGGTTGGTGCTCGTCTCCTCTCCCTTCAGATACCGGTAATAGTGCCGGGTTACGGTTCCGTGGGCCGCCTCGTATTCGAACTGCCCATTGGGGCTGACCAGAACGCTGGTCATCATCGCCAGACTGCCAAAGGCGGTGGCGATCATGTCGCTCATCACGTCCCCGTCATAGTTCTTGCAGGCCCAGATGAACCCGCCCTTTGACCGGACGACCCTGGCCACCGCGTCGTCGATCAGGGTATAGAAATAGGTGATGCCGGCCTGCTCGAAGGCTTCCCGATACTCCCGGTCAAATATCTCCTGGAAAATGTCCTTGAAGCGGTGATCATAGGTCTTGCTGATGGTATCCTTGGTGGAAAACCACAGGTCCTGCCGGACGCTCAGGGCGTAGCGGAAGCAGGAATGGGCAAAGGACGCGATGCTCCCGTCGAGGTTATGCATTCCCTGCACGATGCCCGGCCCCTTGAAGTCAAACACCGTCCGGCGGATCTCCTGCCCGTCGTCCCCGGTGAAAACCAGCTCCGCCTTTCCCGCCCCGGGAATCCGGATCTCGCTGTTGCGATAAACATCCCCATAGGCGTGGCGGGCGATGGTGATGGGTTTCTCCCAGGTCCGAACCGTGGGGTGAATGCCCCGAACCAGGATCGGCGCCCGGAAAACCGTCCCGTCCAGAATGGCCCGGATGGTTCCGTTGGGGCTTTTCCACATTTCCTTCAGCCCGTATTCCTCGACCCGCTGGGCGTTGGGCGTGATCGTCGCGCATTTGACGGCCACCCCGTATTCCTTGGCCGCGTTGGCGCTGTCGATGGTGACCTGGTCGTTCGTCTCGTCCCGATGTTTCAGCCCCAGGTCGAAGTATACGGTTTTCAAATCCACAAAGGGGAGAATCAGCTTCTCCTTGATGTCCTTCCAGAGAACCCGCGTCATCTCGTCCCCGTCCATTTCCACCAGCGGGGTCGTCATCTGTATCCTGCTCATGCCTTTTCTCCTGTTCTTCCTTTTTCGGAGACCGTTTCTGTTCTCCCCGCCGGCGTTTTGCCGCGGCGGGGCAAAAAAAGCACCGGAAAGGATTGTATCCCTTCCGGTGAAATTCCTCAAGGCTTCCGGCAAAATACAACACAGAAACAACAAGCCGTTACCGTTGTTCCCCTTCCCCCGCCGCCGAATCCGGCTCGGGCGTCGGGGTCACAAAGAACTCATAGTGCGAATAATCGTCGCTGGAAAAATAGCCTTCATAGTCGGAGGAGTGGTCGCTGTAGGTATCCGGCCCCCGGGTCGCGGTTTCCCCGCTCAGCACGCCGCTTCCGTCCCAATATCCCTCCATCGGAAACACGATGGTCATCTGCATCCAGTTGACCCCGTCGTGATACTGATCCGGGTAATAGGCGTAATAGATATAGGGAACCGTCCCGTTCAGGGATTCCACCTGTTCCTCAAAGGAGCTGGCCGGGGAAGCCGCGGCCTTCTGCATCCGCTTCGTGGGAACCGACAGGGCCTCCTCCATCGTCATTTTCTCCGGCGAAAGGGCCCGGATGAAGGAAGCCGCGATCCGGGGGAACCGGTTCAGATCGCTGACCCGAACCTCGATTGCATTGATCGTCGCAGGGAAAAGCTTTGCGGTGATTTCCACCTTTTCAGGCACCTCGGCCTCCGGCTGATCCGTGATTCCGAAGACGACCTGGCCGGGATAGGCCTCAAACAGGCTGTTGATTCCCGGCTCCCCCTGGCTGATCAGGAAACTGTTGGCCGTTTCCACATAGGCCTTCAGCACCTTCTGCCCTTCCGTCCGCTCCGGCCAGACGATATCCGCCCACCCGGAAAAGGGCAGCGCCAGCGCAGCCAGCAGCAGCGCCGCCAGCGCGGCCCCCCTGCGTATTGCTCCTCGTCTTACCATTCTTCCTCGCCCTTCAGATTCAGATACCGCTCGTGCAGCTCGGCGCACCGGGCGATCAGATCCACCGCGCCGTCAATGCCCAGCGCCCCCGTATCGACGCAAAGGTCATAGTTGTTTACGTCGCCCCAGGTATTGGTGGCGTAATAGTTGTAATAGGAGGCGCGCTGCTTGTCCGCCTTTTTGATCATTTCCTCCGCCTTCAGGGGATCCGCTCCGTAAATCCTGGTAATTCTGCGGATCCTGTTTTCCTTGGACGCCTTGATGAAAACGTTCAGCACGTTGGGCATGTCCCGCAGCACATAATCGGCGCACCGGCCGACGATCACGCAGGGGCCTTCGCTGGCGATCCGCCGGATGGTATCGAACTGGGCCAGAAAAATCCGATGATTCAGCGGCATGTCCAGATACATGGCGCCCGTATCGCCGGCCGGCTGAACGCCGCTCATCATGGAGAACAGGAAGCTCCGGGTATTTTTCTCGTCATGCTCCTCCAGCAGCTCCTTGCAGATGCCGCTGTCCTTGGAAACCTCCGCCAGCAGCTCCTTGTCATAAAACGGAATCCCCATCTTTTCCGCCAGCAGCGTCGCCACATAGCGTCCGCCGGATCCGTACTGCCGCCCCACGGTAATAATGGTGTTGCCTGCCATCTCGGGTCCCTCCTCTTCGTTCGTCCGGGAAAATCCGCCATCCTTATTCCGCTTTTTCCGCTCTTCTCTTCGTTAGGATTATACCACGTTCCCCGCCTTCCCGTCAATCGTCCTTGCCTTTTTCCGTGCTTTCTGATACACTCCCCTCAGTCGTTCCCTGAAAAAGGAAGGGAGGCCAAGAGCATGAAAACGCCCATTGACGCGGCGGCCCTGAAGCAGCACATGACCTATAACTGGTGGAAATACGTCCTGCTGATCGTTCTCAGCGCCCTGCTGGTGAATCTGTATTATTCCGCAACCGGCTATCAGTCTCCGGAAAACAAGCGGGTGGAAATGATGGTGGCCGGTATCGGGGATGACGAAAAGCTGACGGCCTGGATGAAGAGCGTGGGCGAGGAGCACCTGCCGGAGATGGAGGTCATGCGGGCCCAGCTGCTGGTCACGGATTCGGCCTACGGCCCCATGCAGCTGGTGACCTATATTGCCGCCGGCCAGGGGGACATTTTCCTGCTTCCCCGGGATGAGTTCGTGTCCAATGTTTCCCAGGGCGCCTGGGTGGCGCTGGAGGATGACGCGGAGCTGATGGCCATCTTCGATGAGGCGGGGCTTTCCCTGCAAAGCGGCTGGCGCCGCAACCCGGAAACCGGCGAAAACCATCTCTACGGCATCCCGATGACCCGGCTGCCCGGCCTGCAAAAATACTGCTATGTGGAAAACGGCTATCTCAGCGTCCTGATTTCCAACCGAAATGATGAAAACGTGATGAAATTCCTTCGCATCCTCTGCAAAGAGATGATTCAGGCGCCGGAACCCGCCCCTTCCTCTCCCGCGCCGGAGAGCGGTTCCTGATCCGGCCCTCTTCCTCCGAAAACGGGTGGATCACGAACACGGTTCCCACACCCGCCCGCTTTCCCCGGGAAGCGTGCTCCTCTCCGATGTTTGCGGTTTTGCGGGAAAACAGACCTCTGATACGCGGTCCCCGGATGCGGATATGGAAAAGCCCTCCTCCGATGCTGGAGGAGGGTTCGCTTTCTTT
>CAMOGC010000064.1 GCA_946613955.1 uncultured Clostridia bacterium | reverse complement strand
CGGATCGGCTTGCCCAGCAGCCCGGTGGGCCGGAAGAGCAGCACGATGATCAGCACGGCAAAGACGATGGCGTCCCCCAGCTCGGTGGAAATATACGCCTTGCCCAGAATCTCGATCACGCCCAGCAGGATGCCGCCGATCATCGCCCCGGGGATGGAGCCGATGCCGCCGAAAACCGCCGCCGTAAACGCCTTGATGCCGGGCATGGAGCCCGTCGTCGGCATCAGGGTCGGGTAGGCGGAGCACAGCAGGATGCCGGCGATGGCCGCCAGGGCGGAGCCGATGGCGAAGGTCACGGAGATGGTCCGGTTCACGTTGATGCCCATCAGCTCCGCGGCCCCCCGGTCCTCCGAGACGCAGCGCATCGCCTTGCCCATCTTGGTCATGGAGATAAAGGAGGTCAGGGCGATCATGATAACCACATTGGCCAGGATCGTCATCAGCGTCACCCCGCTGATCTTCAGCTGCCCGCCGAAGAGGGTCAGCGTCGGCAGGGCGACCATCGTCGAGGGGAAGCTCTTGGGGTTGGCGCCCCAGATCAGCTGCGCCAGGTTCTGGAGCAGGTAGCTCATGCCGATGGCGGTAATCAGCACCGCCAGGGACGTCGCCTGGCGCAGGGGACGGTAGGCGAGGCCCTCGATCAGGATGCCCAGCAGCGTACAGATCCCCATCGTCACGATCAGGGCCAGCAGCGGGGGCAGGTTCCAGTACTGCAGGGCGCAGAAGGCCACATAGGCGCCCACCATGATGACGTCCCCATGGGCGAAGTTCAGCATCTTGGCGATCCCGTAGACCATGGTATAGCCCAGGGCGATGATCGCGTAAATGCTGCCAAGACTGACGCCGTTTACCAGATTGGACAGAAAAATCATCCGGCCTCACAACCTCTCTGTATTTCAACAGGGAATTTTATCACCTTTCCCCGGCCCTTGTCCAGCCCGGGGAAGGACGAATCCGCCCCCGGAAAACCGGGAGCGGACCGTTCAACCAACCCGTTGGTCTTTCACGATTATTTGCCGAAACCGACGTATTTGCCGTTCTCGATGATGACGGCGGTGGGGGTCTTGGTCACCTCTCCATTGGCGGACCAGGTCATGGTGCCGGTCACGCCCTCGATGGTGATCTGCTGCATGGCGGCGATCATCGCGTCGCAGATTTCCTCGGGCTTGGCGCCTTCCTGAACGCCGGCCACCTCGGCCGCGGCCACCAGGGCGTAGACGCCGTCATAGGCGTCGGCGGCGAACTGGTTCGGGATCTCGCCGTACTTCTCCAGATACGTGGCGACGAACTTCTTCGTCTTCTCGTCCTCCGCGTCGGCGGAGAAGGGGGTCAGCAGCATGACGCCCTCGGCCAGGGAGGTATCGAAGCCCTCGATGGTCAGGATGCCGTCCATGCCGTCGACTCCGAAGAACACGGGCTTGTATTCCTTGGCGTTGGCGGTGATCAGGATGTCCTTGGCGGGGGTGTAGTAGATGGGCAGGAAGACCAGCTCGGCGCCCTTGTTCTGGGCGTCGGCCACCTGGACGGTATAGTCGGTGGTCTCGTCGGTAAAGGTGGTGGTGGAGACGATCTCCAGCCCGACCTCGGGGGCCTTGGCCGCGAAGGTCTGGTAGATGCCGGTGGAATAGGCGTCGGCGTTGTTGTAGATCACGGCCACCTTCGTCGCCAGCTTTTTCTCCGCGATGTATTCCGCGGACGCGGCGCCCTGGGCCGGGTCGGTAAAGCAGACCTGATAGACGTTATCCTTCCCCTCGGTTACGGCCACGGCGGAGGCGGAGGGGGTCAGCATGAAGACCCGGTCGTTGGCCGCTTCGCCGCCCACGGCGATGCAGGGGCTGGTGGTGGTGGTTCCGATGATCATCTGGGCGCCCTCGTCCAGCGCGTCATGATACGCGTTGACGGCGGTTTCCGCGTCATGCGTGTCGTCCTTGTCGATCAGCTCCACCCGGTATTTTCCGCCGGCGGCGTTGATTTCCTCGGCGGCGATCTGGGCGCCGCGGCTGGTGGCCGTGCCGTAGACGGCGACGGGGCCGGTTTCGGGGCCGATATGGGCGATCTTCAGGGTAATCGGATCCTCCGCGCCGGCGAAGGCCAGCAGGCTCAGACTCATGGCCAGGGCCAGAAGCAGGGCAGTCAGCTTTTTCATTTTCAGTTCCTCCCATTCTTTCATCTTGAAAATCCAGAGGGTTTACGCGGGTCATTATACTCACGGGGGCGGGAAAGAACAAGGCTTTCCCTGTTTCTTTGGTGTATTTTTCAGCAGGGACACGGCCGCCGGCGCGGCTTTCTTCGGGCGGATGGGGGGTGTTCTTCCCTCCACCCGCGGAAAAAGCGCCGGGACCTTCTTTTTCGCCCGGCCGGTAGCCATTTTCCCGCTTTTCATGATATAATTTCTTTCGTCCGACCCCGGGCGGCTTCGGCCCGCCGCGGAGCGGAAGCTTCCGGGAGACCGTGGGCCGGAACAAAGGGGCGGCAGGCCGCCCCGGTCAGGAGGAGCGCGTATGAAGATCATTTCCCTGAACGGCGACTGGCGGATGAAATCCGCGGAGGAAACCGCGTGGCATCCCGCGCGGGTGCCGGGAACGGTGTATACGGATCTTTTGCGGGAGGGGCTGATGGAGGATCCCTTCTGGCGGGAAAACGAGGGGGCGGCCTTCGCCCTGATGGAAAAGGACTGGGAATACGCCCGCTCCTTCTCCGTGTCCGCCGAAGATCTGCGGGCCGACGCGGTGCTGCTGCGCTGCGAGGGCCTGGATACCCTGGCCCACGTCTATCTCAACGGGCGGAAGGTGGCCGACGCGGATAATATGCACCGGACGTGGGAATGGGACGCGCTGCCCTTCCTGCGGGAGGGGGAAAACGAAATCCGGATTCTGTTCGATTCCCCCCTGCGCTATGTGGCGGCGGAAAACGAAAAGCGCCCCTGCTGGCAGACCACCGACGCGACCCCGGGCTTTCCCCATCTGCGCAAGGCGCACTGCCAGTTCGGATGGGACTGGGGCCCCCGCCTGCCCGACGCGGGCATCTGGCGGGAGATCTCCCTGCAAATCATCCGGGGCGGGCGGCTGCCCTCCGTCTCCGTGCGGACGGAGATCGACCCCGACGGCCGGCAGGCCGTTCTGCGGGTGGGGCCGGAGCCGGAGCTGCGGGGCGAGCTGAAGAGCGTCGAAACGGACATCCGGGTGATCGGGCCGGAGGGGGAAACCTATGAGGCCGACGCGGCCGGAACCGTCGTCATTCCGGCGCCGAAGCTCTGGTGGCCCGCCGGGCAGGGGGAACAGCCTCTGTATACGGTCTCCGTCGTCCTCCGGGTCAACGGGGAGGAGGCGGACCGGTGGGAGAAGGCCGTCGGCCTGCGAACGATCACGGTTTCCCGGGAAAAGCTCGCCGAGGGGGAGGAATTCTGCTTCGTCGTCAACGGGCGGAAAATCTTCGCCATGGGCGCCGACTATATTCCGGAGGACAACCTTTTCGGCCGCCTGACCCCGGAAAGAACCCGCCGCCTGCTGGAGGACTGCCGGCTGGCGAATTTCAACACCGTCCGGGTCTGGGGCGGCGGCTGCTATCCCTCCGACGATTTCTACGACGCCTGCGACCGGCTGGGCCTGCTGGTCTGGCAGGACTTTATGTTCGCCTGCGCGTATTACGACCTGACGGAGGATTTTGAAAACAGCATCATTCACGAGGCGGCGGACAACCTCCGCCGGCTGCGGCATCACGCCTCCCTGGCCCTGCTCTGCGGCAACAACGAAATGGAATCCTTCCATTATCATCCCATGCGGGAGGAGCTGTGGCAGGGGCATACGGGCTGGTACGGCTCCAGCATGAAGGCCCACGCGGACTACATCAAGATGTTCGAATACATTCTGCCGAAGCTGGTCCGGGAGCTGGCGCCCCAGGTGTTCTACTGGCCCAGCTCCCCCTCCTCCGGCGGCTCCTTCGACAACCCCTCCGATCCCATCCGCGGGGACGTGCACTACTGGGACGTCTGGCACGGGGAAAAGCCCTTCACCGATTACCGGAATTACCTCTTCCGCTTCGTCAGCGAATTCGGCTTCCAGTCCTTCCCCTGCCTGGAGACGGTGGAAAGCTTTACCCTGCCGGAGGACCGGAACATCTTTTCCCGGATCATGGAGCGGCATCAGCGCAACGGCGCCGCCAACGGCAAGATCATGAGCTACCTTTCCAAAACCTATCTTTATCCGAAGGATTTCGACAGCCTGCTGTACTGCTCCCAGCTGCTGCAGGCCGACGCCATCCGATACGGCGTCGAGCACTGGCGGCGGCACCGGGGAACCTGCATGGGGGCGATTTACTGGCAGCTCAACGACTGCTGGCCGGTGGCCTCCTGGGCCTCCCTGGATTATTACGGCCGCTGGAAGGCGCTGCATTACGCGGCCAGGCGCTTCTTCGCCCCGGTGCTCCTGTCGGCCGAAGAGCACGGGGAGGTGGACCAGAACCCGGCCATCAACGAGTTCCATCCCGATCCCATCCGCCGCGCGGCCACCCTGTGCCTGAGCAACGAATCCCCCCGGGAGGTGCGGGGCACGGTGCGCTGGTCCCTGCGCCGGGCGGACGGCTCCGTCCGGAAAAGCGGGGAGGAAGCCCTGACCGCCCCGGCCCTCAGCGCCGTTTCCCTGCCGGAGATGGACTTCCCCGAGGCGGATCTGACGGGGGATTACCTGTCCTTCTCCTTTGAATCCCAGGGGCGGATCCTGTCGGAGGGCAGCGCGCTGTTCTGCGCCCCGAAGCATTTCCGCTTCAGGAATCCCCGCCTTTCCGTCCGCCGGGAGGGGGACGAGCTCGTCGTCACGGCGGCGGCCTACGCCCAGTCCGTCCGGATCAGCTCGGAGGATCCCGATCTGCTGCTGAGCGACAACTATTTTTCCATGAACCCCGGCGAAAAGCGGGTCCGGATTCTTCGGGGGGAGGCCATGGAGCCCCGCGCGCGCAGCGTTTTCGACATCGCGTAAGCAAAGGAATATATATGGCAATTACGGCATACTGCAAAAAATGCGGCCGGGAGGTGGAGCCCGGCGATCTGTGCCCCTACTGCGGCACGAAGCTGGGCAAAACCGCGGCCCACGCCGCCTGGGTGCTGGAGCGGCTCCCCGCGGCGGACTGGATGAGCTGGAACGCGGTCATGCGGCTGCTGCTGCCCGCCGCCCTGGCGGTGGTGGCGCTGGCGCTGCTGGCGGAGGGGCTCTCCGGCGGCGCGGCCGCCCTGGAGCGCCTGTTCCGCGGCGGCTTCCTCTCCACCCTGGCGCTGCTGCTGGGAGCGATCCTGCTGGCGGTGCTGCTGGATCTGACCCTGCAGGGGAAGGAGCTGGTGGACTACGTGGTGGACAGCCGCGGCGTCCATGTGACCCGGTATCTGCCCGCCCCCACGCCCCTGAAGCTGCTGGCCCGGATGAAATCCCCCCGGATGATGGACGGGATGGATCCCGGGGCGGAGCACCCGATTCTGAAAATCGACGAGCGGGATCTGGCCTGGAAGGACGTGGCCCGGGTACAGCTGTGGCCGGAAAAATGCTACATCCTCTTTTACGCCCCGGCCTGGTGGCTGCGGATCCCGGTCCGCGCCACGCCCTTCGCCTGGGCGGACGCCCTCTCCTTCGTCCAGGACAAGCTGGGCCGGAAAAAGGCCGTCTCCCTGCCGGAAAGCCTGCGAAAGCAGCCGGAGAAAAAAACCGCGCCCCGCAGGCGGCGGGCGGAGGCGCCCGCCCGGGTCGCGGACGTCCCGCCCGAGAGCGCGGGGGGCGCCCATGAGGAAGCGCAGACTTCCTTTTTCGACGGCGCGCCCCCGGACGCGGGCCTGTAGGTTTCTCCCCCGCGCGGGCGCTCCCGGGACACCCGGTGGCTTTCGCGCGGGGGTTTTCGAAAAAGGTTGCGGAAAGCCGGCCGATCGGCTATAATAAAACGATGGGGTTATGTATCGCAAACGCAAAAGCGTCCTTTGTGCCGATGCTTTTGCGCCGCGCGCGGCCGCCCCGCCGCAGGCTGATGGACGGCGAATTTCGCTTTCGCTGCCGGTCGCGAAAGAGCGCATTGTTTTTACCTGCCCGCAGCGGCAGAAGGAGGCCCTGTAGCTTGAGCGAGGAAAAGAAAGGTAAATCCAAATCCCGGGGGATCCGTCTCGCCCCCCTGAATACGGCGATGATCTGCGTCTCGGCGGTGCTGGCGCTGCTGATCGGCGTCTCCATCTATCAGTCGTCCCGCAGCGTAGACAGCGTGGTCACGGTGACCAGAAGCTACATGCGGCTCCAGAGCTCCGCGGGCAAGCTGCGGGATTTTGCCGGCAGCATGTCGGATCAGGCTCTCCTGTTTGTCCAGCGGGGGGAAATCGGCTCCGCCCATGCCTACGCCGGGCAGATGAGCGCCCTGCAGAGCCAGGTGGATGAGCCCAACCAGTACGGAGACACCCTCCCCGCCGCCGACGCGGAATACTGCCGGGCCCTGGAATCTTTCCGGGAAGGCAGCCGTACGGAAATCGCCGCCATGCGGCTGGTGGCCGAGAATCTGCCGGAGGGGGCCTTTGAGTCCCTGCCGGAATTTCTGAAAAACGCGGAGATCAGCGACGAGGACCGCGCCCTGACCCCGGAAGCCCGGAAGGAAAAGGCCCTCGCCCTGCTGAACTCCGAGGCTTATCTCCAGACCCTGGAAACCGCCCGGACCGCCATCCAGAACAGCCAGCGCCTCGCCGGGGAAAACGGGCAGGCCCAGGCGGACAAAACCTCCGCCGAGATGAGCCGGAGCGTCCGGATTCAGGCGGTGCTGCTCATCCTGTCCGTGCTGCTGAGCGTCCTGGTGCTGACGCTGAACCGGATTCTGGTCATCAATCCGCTTCGGAAAAGCGTGGAGCACCTGAACCTCCGGGAGCCCATCCCGGAATGGGGCAGCGAGGAAATGCGCCATATGGCCCGGGTGTATAACGAGGTGCTGCGGGACAATCAGGAAAAAACCCTGAAGCTGACCTACGCCGCCACCCACGATACCCTGACGGGGGTCTACAGCCGGACGGATTTCGACCGGTATTACCGCCAGATCGAGAAGGCGGAAAACGTCGGGCTGGTCATGCTGGATGTCGATCATTTCAAGCAGTTCAACGACGATTACGGCCACGACATCGGCGACCGGGTGCTCTGCGCCGCGGTCAGCGCCCTGAAGTGTCATTTCCGCAAAAGGGATCATATCAGCCGGGTCGGGGGCGATGAATTCTGCATCATCCTTTCGGACGTGGGGCAGGCGGACGGCCCCATGATCCGCGAAAAAATCGAAGCCGTCAATCAGGAGCTGGCCCTGGGGGAAAAACAACTGCCGCCCATTACCGTCAGCGCCGGCGTCGCCTTCTGGAACCGGCCCAACCCGCGGGGATCCCTCTTTAAGGACGCGGACACCGCGCTGCTGGAGGTCAAAAAGAGCCGGCGGGGCTGCTGCGCGGTCTGGGGCGAGGAAACGCCGGCCTGACCGGGGCTCCGCGAGTCGGAAAGGAGGAAGCCCATGGCGGATACACCCCTGCTCCCCCGGGAGGACGCGGCCTTTTCCGGCCAGCCCCTGGCGGCGCGGATGCGGCCCCGGTCCCTGGAGGAGTTTGCCGGGCAGAAGCATCTGCTGGGCGAGGGCAAGGTGCTGCGGCGGCTGATCCGCTCCGACGCCCTGTCCTCCATGATTTTCTGGGGCCCCCCGGGCGTGGGGAAAACCACCCTGGCCCGGATCATCGCCCAGCAGACCCAGGCCAGCTTCATCGATTTTTCCGCCGTGACCAGCGGCATCAAGGAAATCCGCCAGGTCATGATGAAGGCGGAGGAAAACCGGGTCTACGGGCTCCGGACGGTCCTTTTCGTGGACGAAATTCACCGATTCAACAAGGCCCAGCAGGACGCCTTTCTTCCCTTCGTCGAAAAAGGGAGCATCATCCTGATCGGCGCCACGACGGAAAACCCTTCCTTTGAAATCAACAGCGCCCTGCTCTCCCGATGCAAGGTTTTCGTCCTCCAGGCCCTGAGCCGGGAGGACATCCTGTCCCTGCTCCGCCGCGCCCTTTCGGACGAAAGGGGCTTCGGCCGGGAGAAGGTGTCCATCAGCGACAAGGCCCTGGGCGCCATCGCCGATTTCAGCAACGGGGACGCCCGCAGCGCCCTGAGCACCCTGGAGATGGTGGTGCTCAACGGCGAGGCGGGGGAGGAGGGCATCGCCGTGACCGACGAGACCCTCGCCCAGTGCCTCAGCCGGAAAAGCCTGCTCTATGACAAGGACGGGGAGGAGCATTACAACCTGATCTCCGCCCTGCACAAATCCATGCGCAATTCCGACCCGGACGCGGCGGTCTACTGGATGATGCGCATGCTCGAGGGCGGGGAGGATCCCCTGTATATCGCCCGGC
Organism: uncultured Clostridia bacterium; assembly: GCA_946613955.1. The sequence goes on along the minus strand of CAMOGC010000064.1, from coordinate 96 downwards.
GGGTGCTGCGCTTCGCCGCCGAGGACGTGGGGCTGGCCGATCCCCGGGCCATGGAGGTGGCGGTGGCCGCCTATCAGGCGTGCCATTTTATCGGCG
>CAMOGC010000063.1 GCA_946613955.1 uncultured Clostridia bacterium | reverse complement strand
GAAGAGGCGAAGGAGGCCCTGGAAAGAATGGGCAGGCAGCCCTGACAGGGGAGAACAGTAGCAAGCGCGTACGCAGGTACAATCTGGTCCCGGAGGAATGCTTGAAAAAAACAGCGGATTGCTGTATGATCATTGGGATTGATTCGGAGAGTGGGAAGTTTGTCCCCTGAGAAGGGAAACAGTGCGAAACGACACGGACGGATCAGGGGACGCGCGCTTTCCAGAACCGGGGAAAGATCCCCGGCCGACGGGACGGATTCCTGGAGAAAGCGGAGCGGCGGACTGAATCCGCTTCGGCAAAAGGAGGATTTTGATGGGCGTTTTTTCAAAGCATCTGCGTTATCGGGAAGCGGGGGAGCGGCCCAACGTGGTGAACTCGCAGCGCTTCGGAGAGCCGGTCCGTTCGCTGTTTACATCGACGAAGGTGTTTTCTTTGCGGCATCATATCGATATTACCGATGGCGCCGAGAAGGTGGTCTATACAGCCGAGACCAAGTTCCCCTCCCTGCATGACAAAACGGACATTACCGACGCGGCGGGGAATCACGTGGCCCACATCGAGAGAAAGCTTTTCTCGCTCCATGAGCGGCATTTTGTCACCATGGCGGACGGGAAGGCTTTCCAGGTTTCCACCGAGCTGTTCCATCTCGTCCGGGATGTGAACAATATCGAGGGGTTGGGCTGGCAGCTGCAGGGGAATATTGCCGCGCTGAATTTTGAGCTCTTTGATGAGAAGGGACAGATCATCGCCCTGATTTCCCAGAAGATGCTCTCCCTGCACGACAAATACTGCATGGATATCTTCCAACCCCAGTATGAGCATGAGGTGGTGGCGATTCTGGTGACGCTGCAGCATATGATCAAGGATCGGGAAAGCAGCGTATCGGTGGGAACCAGTTCCAGCTCCGGAGACTGATGATATATTTGCGTTTACGATAATATAAGTCGAAAGAAAACAGCCGCAGAGATGTGCGGCTGTTTTTTCGGCTCTTCCGGCCTCAGGCGTTGAGGGCCTCGATGATTTCCGGAAGCTTCCGGTCGACCTCGTCGTTTTCCAGCTGGCAGGTGCCGGCGTTATGATGCCCGCCGCCGCCGTATTTCAGGCACAGCTCCCCGATATCCACCTTGGAGCCGCGGTTGACGATGCTCTTGCCGATCATGACGGCGGTATTCTGCTTCCGGAAGCCCCAGGCCACATGGACGGAAATCTGGCATTCGGGATAGAGGGCGTAGATCATGAAGCGGTTTCCGGCGTGAATGATCTCTTCCTTCCGGAGATCCAGGACGATGACCTTGCCGTGTACCTGGGCGATGCGCTTGAGCTGCTCCCGGAACAGATCCGCCTGCTCAAAATAGAGATCGACCCGCTCCTTGACATCCGGCAGGGCGAGAATCTCTTCGATGGAATGATCCATGCAGAAATCGATGAGCTGCATCATCAAATCATAGTTGGAGATCCGGAAATTCCGGAACCTGCCCAGCCCCGTCCGGGGATCCATCAGATAGTGCAGCAGCACCCATCCGGAGGGATGCAGGATTTCATCCATGGAGAAATCGGCGCTGTCGCCCTTGTCCACCGCGGCCATCAGCTCCTCGCTGACCCGGTCGAATTTATCCTTCCCGCCGTAGTAGTCGTAGACCACGCGGGCGGCGCTGCGCTGATTGGGATCGATGATCAGCTTTCCGCCGGTCTCCGTCGCCTTCAGACGGTCCACCTCGGATTCGTGATGGTCAAAGGCGATGGCCACCCGGGGATCGTAGGGCAGATTGGTCGTAATATCCCGGCCGGAGAGCTCCACCTTCCCGTCCTGCACGTCCTTGGGATGCACGAATTTGATATCGTCGATGAGGCCGATTTCCTTCAGCATCATGGCGCAGGCCAGGCCGTCAAAATCGCTGCGGGTTACAAGTCTGTATTTTTCCATCATGGTTCCCTCCTCGGATCACTTTTTTCTCTGCCGCCATTTTATCATAAAGCTTCCGGCTGTCAAGAAAAAAGAGGAGTTCAGTGGAGAACTCCTCCTTATGCAGCGAAGGACAACAGGCAGGAAAAGGCACGGGGCTGATCATTCCTTCGGGTTTTCGAAGCCGAGACGCCCATCTTGCCGGGAGAGACGGAGGATTTCCTCCTCCGGAATGGGCTTGCAGTAGTAGAAGCCCTGGAGACGGGAACAGCCGATGTCCCGCAGGAAGGCAATCTGATCCTCCCGCTCCACGCCCTCGCAGATGGTGTCGATGCCCAGCGCCTGGGCCATTTTCATCAGCTCGGTCAGGATGATCCGGCTGCGGTTCCCGTGGTCAAACTCCTGCATGAAGCGCATGTCGAATTTGATCAAATCCACATCCATCCGCTGCAGCACATCCAGGGAGGAATAGCCGTTGCCGAAATCATCCAGCCAGACGGGGAAGCCCAGCTGGCGGAAGCGCTTTACCTGCGCCTCGATGAAGTCGAAATCGCTTCCGAGGACGCTTTCGGTAATTTCGATATTGAGCAGATTCCGGGGGATTCCAGCCTGATCCACCCTTTGGCGGATTTCTTCCACCATGTCCCGCATGTCAAAATCGGACCGGGACAGGTTAACGGACTGGGGAACCAGAGGCAATCCCTTTTTCCGGAAACGCTTCAGCTTCTCCAGCACCTGTTCCACGATGTACAGATCCAGCCGGTAAATCACGTTGGCCTCCTCCAGCACCGGGATAAACTCCCCTGGGGATATCAGGCCGCGCCCGGGATCCATCCACCGGGCCAGGGCTTCCTCGGAGCAGATCAGGCCGCTGGCGGTCCGGATAATCGGCTGATAATAGACCTGAATCCAGTTTTCCGACATGGCCTGGGAGAGATGGGTGAGGAAATACTGCTGCTGTTCCGTGGATTTCTTCAGCTTCGCGTCGAAATTCCGGAAGGCGGATGCAAAGGTGTAGGGGATATCGTCGCAGGCGATTTTGGCATAATCGCAGGCGGTGCTGATGTCCACGGGATCGGGATGATCCCGGTAAATGCCCACCATGACGGCGGGATGCTCCGGGCCTTCGGCGGGGGCGGAGGAGGCCCAGGCCCGGAAGAACTTCTCCAGAACCGCCTCCAGACCGATTTGCTCCGTAATGACGACAAAATGATCCTGGCCGAAGCGGCTGCAGTTTTCCTTTCCGAAGGCGGAAATGAGCTGCTGGGCAAAGGCGTGAAGCAGGCGGTCGCCGGCGGCGAAGCCGTGCTGCTGGTTGAAAAACTTCATCCCGTTGAGGTTCATATACAGGAAGGCGCAGGGCTCCTTCCGCGCCAGGGCCGCCTCCCGCTTTTTCCGGGCCAGCTCGAAGAAATGGCTCATGCCGGGCAGCCCGGTCAGCAGATCGTAATAGTTGCCCTGCAGCACGTTTTCCTGCAGGCGGGACTCCAGCTGATCCCGGTATTCCTCCTTTTCATTTTCCAGCACGAAGGTATGCAGCACGCAGGTTCCGAGCATGCAGCCGATGGCGTACATGGGCAGAAGGGGAAGCAGCACCTGGGCGACGACGAAGGCGATCATGGACAGGCTGAAGATGCCGATGGCCCTGTAGCGATACTTTTTCGCCCCCTCTCTTTGGCCGGAAATCCGGAAGGTGTAGAGGGCGGCGAACAGGAACATGGCCACCTGGAGAATGAGGGAAATGTATCGCCCGAAGGCCGCGTGATAGGCGCCATCGGCGTCAAAATAGAAAAGGAAGGGCACGAAGCAGTTGACGACCGTGGAGGCGATGATAAACACGGCGCAGACCTGCCCCGCGATCAGCAGGATCCGCCCGTAGCGATCCCGGCTGCCCGTATAGGCCACGGCATACCGGGCCCAGAGCAGGGCGGAGAAGGCCATGGCGACAAAATAAACGCAGGTATCCACATAGCAGGCGAAGGTCAGCCCCGCGTCATACAAAAGACCCCAGAGGATATCCGTGACATAATACAGCGCGACCGCCGCCAAAAAGGCGCGATAAGAACGCCGGGCGGGGATGATTTCGCTTCCGGCTTTTTTCAGAAGGACGTCATGATTGATGATCAGCAGAATGATCAGGGCCAAAAGGCTCCCACTGGAATAAAGCACAACGCTTCGCCTCCTGTACGCGAAGTACAGCGTAATCATACTCTATTTCATGGGGAAAAGCAACCGAAAAAAAGCCCAGATCGGACAAGAAACAGAAGAAGTTTGCAAAAACGTGACAAAAGTGTTACTATTTATCCGCGATAACGACTGCCCGCCGGAAAGAAAGGCGGATAAAGGAGGAATGGTCAATGAAAGGAAGAAGATGGACGGCGATACTGGCTGCGGCGGTGCTGATGATTCTGAGCGCCTCCATGGCCCTGGCGGCCGGCGACACCTATTATGTTTATACCGAGAACGGCAAGACCCTGAACGTCCGCTCCCAGCCCTGGGTGGCGGACGACACGCTGGTGGGCAGGCTGCCCTACGGCGGGCGGGTGCAGGTGCTTTATTTCGACGGGCAGTGGGCGTGCATCGAGCATTCCTGGTATAAGAACGGGAACGCCGACAACGTGGCCTGGGTGCAGAAAAAGTACCTGGTTCGGAACAAGCCCGGCTCCGGCGGCGGCTCGTCCTCATCCTCCAGCACCAGCAAGCCGGCGGCCACCACCGGGGCCATCGGCGTCATGAACCGGGAGTTCAAGACCCTGCACCAGGTGGATCCCTTCACCATCGAGGCCAGGCCCGTCCGCTCCAGCGGCTTTGTCAATCTTCGCTGGGCCCCTCACGAGGAGGCGGAAATCGCGGGCATCGCCTATTCCGGCCACGAGCTGCAGGTGCTGGCCATCAGCAACAACTGGTATCAGGTCGAGGAACCGGCGAGCGGGAAAATCTGCTTTGTAATGCGGAAATACACGGTCGTCCAGTAAACGGACGGGGAGGAGACGAAAATGAAAAAGCTACTGGCTGTTTTGCTTTGCGCGGCCCTGATGACGGCCTGCGCGGCCGCCCTGGCGGAGGAGGGGACGCTGCAGCCCTTCGGAACCATCGACGCCAACGGCCTTTACGCCCTGACCGGGAAGCTGCCGGACGGCTACACCTTTGACATCGAAACCGCGGAGACCGGGCTTCTGCACGGAAGCCTCCGGAACCCGGACACGACGAAGCCCATCCTGGCCTTTACGGTCATCTTTGACGAAACCTACGCGGAGGTGGAGCGGCTCAACGACCTGGGGGCGGAGGATCTGGCCTTCCTGGAGAGCACCTTCGAGGATCCGGAAAAGCAGGTTTCCTATACGGAGACGGCCCACGGCACCAAGCTGATGTGCGTCAGCACCCAGGTGGGCGGATGGGAGTATTTTACCATCCTGACCATCTATAAGGGATATCTGGTGGAGATCAATATGTTCGCCGGCGAAGGCAGCGGCGGGACGCTGACCGAGGAGCAGAAAAAAATCGCGGTGGATTTCCTGAGCCATATGAACTTTGAGGGCATGACCGCCGTTCCGAAGGCGGAATAAGGACGGATTTCTTCCTGGGAACGGCTTACGGCCGTTCCTTTTTTTGCGGCCGCAGACCGGAGCCAGGGCTTTCCTGACCGGAAAGCGGCGCATGGAGAGATGACGCTTTTCGAGAACGCGGCGTCCGGCGTATTTTCCTGCGGCCGGGCTGCGAATCGCAGGGAGAGAGGGCTTTTCCGAGCGTGCGTGGGGAAGGCCCGACATTGTTTTTTTTCGTGACTGGGTTGGGCATTTCATTGACAGGGAATACCGGTTATGTATACAATGCAGGCGAACAGCTTCCCCGGAAGGGGGACAGGAAAAGGAGAACGCGCATGAAACCCTATCGCGAAATGACCGTCGAGGAGCTGACCGAGGAGCGGGCCCGGCTGAAGGAAATCTATCACAGGACGCAGTCCCTGGGCCTGAGCCTGGATATGAGCCGGGGCAAGCCCTGCCAGGAGCAGCTGGATCTGAGCATGGGCATGATGGACGTGCTGGACAGCAGCTCCGACCTGACCTGCGAGGACGGGACGGACTGCCGGAACTACGGCCAGCTGACGGGCATCGAGGAGGCCCGGGAGCTGCTGGGCGACATGATGGAAAACAACCCGAAGGACATCATCATCTATGGCAACTCCTCCCTGAACGTGATGTTCGACACGGTGGCCCGGGCCTGGTCCCACGGGGTGATGGGAAACACGCCCTGGTGCCGCCTGCCGGAGGTCAAATTCCTCTGCCCGGTTCCGGGATACGACCGGCATTTCGCCATAACCGAGTATTTCGGCATCCAGATGATCCCGGTGCCCATGACGCCCACCGGGCCGGATATGGACATGGTGGAGCGGCTGGTTCGGGAGGATCCCGCCATCAAGGGGATCTGGTGCGTTCCGAAATACAGCAACCCCCAGGGCATTTCCTATTCGGACGAGACGGTCCGCCGCTTCGCCCGGCTCAAGCCCGCCGCCCCGGATTTCCGGATTTTCTGGGACAACGCCTACGGCATGCACCATCTCTATGACGACCGGCAGGATTATCTGATCGAGATTCTCGCGGAATGCAAGCGGGCGGGGAACCCGGATCTGGTCTACAAGTTTTCCTCCACCTCCAAGATTACCTTCCCGGGCAGCGGCATCGCGGCCCTGGCCACCAGCCCCAACAACATGGTGGACTTCCTGCACCACCTGAAGCACCAGACCATCGGGCATGACAAGGTGAACCAGCTGCGGCATGTGCGCTTCTTCGGCGATATCCACGGCATGGTGGAGCACATGCGGAAGCACGCCGCCATCATCCGGCCCAAGTTTGAGACGGTGGAGACCATTCTGGAGCGGGATCTGGGAGAGCTGGAGATCGGGACCTGGACCAAGCCCCTGGGCGGATATTTCATCATGTTCGACGCCCTGCCGGGCTGCGCGAAGGACATCGTGACCCGGGCGAAGAAGGCCGGGGTCAAGATGACGCCCGCCGGCGCCACCTGGCCCTACGGCAAGGACCCGAACGATACCAATATCCGGATCGCGCCCACCTATCCCTCCATCGCGGAGCTGACCCAGGCCATGGATCTGTTTACGGTCTGCGTCCGGCTGTCCGCCTCCAAGAAGATTCTGGCGGAGAAGACCGGGGCGGTACAATAAGCCCCTGATTCCGGCTCCCTCCCGGGGGCCGGTTTTTTAACTTCTCTTTTTCCGTGGGGGACGGGGAGCGATCGGCCCTTCTCTTTCCCTTGCCAGCGGGGAAAGGGTCGTGATATACTTGCGGGAGACGCCCGCCCCATCGGGGAGGCGGAATAACGGTTCTGGAGCGTGACCCATGCTGAAGCGCCTGATCGGCACCCGGGCTTTTTACGGGAGTGTATTGAAGCTGCTGATTCCCATCATCGTTCAGCAGTTTATTACCAGCTTTGTTTCCCTGCTGGATAATGTGATGGTGGGCAGCCTGGGGACGGAGGCAATCTCCGCCGCCTCCATTGCCAATTCCGTGCTGATGGTGTTCAACCTGGCCATCTTCGGCGGGCTCAGCGGCGTCAGCATTTTTGGCGCCCAGTTTTACGGCCGGGCGGACATGGATGGAATGCGGCATACCTTCCGGATCAAGCTGTATTTCTGCGCGATCTGCTCTCTGCTCGGCATCCTGATCTACCTTTTGGCGGGAAGAAGCTTTATTCAGGCCTTCCTGCGGGGGGACAGCAACGGCGGCGATATGGCCCTGACCCTGGAGGAGGGAACCGGATACCTGATGGCCATGCTGTGGGGGCTGGCACCCTTTGCCATCGTGCAGACCTACGCCGGAACCCTGCGGGAAGCAGAGGAAACGGTGGTGCCCATGGCGGCGGGGATTGCCGCCATCGTGACGAATCTTTTCCTGAACTGGGTGCTGATTTTCGGCCACCTGGGCTTTGCCCCCATGGGAACCCGGGGAGCCGCCATCGCGACGGTCATTTCCCGGTATGTGGAGCTGGCGGTGGTGGTCATTTATGCCCATACCCATACGACGCGCTATCCCTTCGTCCGGGGAGTTTACCGGAGCTTCCGGGTGCCCGGGAAGCTGATCCGCCGCGTGATTCCCACGGCCGCGCCCCTGCTGGTCAACGAGATCCTCTGGTCCCTGGGGATGACGGTGATCAATCAGCAGTATTCCTCCCGGGGGCTCAACGCGGTCGCCGCCCTGAACATTACCGGAACGGCCTGGAACCTGTTCTGCGTCATCATGTTCGCCATGGGCAGCGCGGTTTCGATCCTGGTGGGCCAGCGGCTGGGCGCGGGGGAAATCGAAGAGGCCCGGGATGTGGACCGGAAGCTGATTTTCCTGACGGAGGTGATCCACGTGATCATCGGCGCGGCCATGATTCTGGCTTCGCCCTACGTGCCCAGGCTGTATAACATCGGCCCGGAGGTTCAGGATCTGACAAGGCGGCTGCTGATTGTCGCCGGATTGAGCCTGCCGATCCATTCCTTCGCCCACGTGACCTATTTTACCATCCGCTCCGGCGGGAAAACGGTCATTACCTTTCTGTTCGACGCGGTCTATA
>CAMOGC010000062.1 GCA_946613955.1 uncultured Clostridia bacterium | reverse complement strand
GTGGGCTCCGGCATCGCCGCGGTCACGGAGACATACAGCTGCAGCGTATCCACCGGGGCGCCGTTTTCCGACACCTGAATCCAGACGCAGCTGACGCCGTCCATCTGGTTCCCGGCGGAGCTCAGCCCGGCCAGGGTCTCCCCGCTTCCGGGGGAATAGGTATAGTCGCTGTGGCCGGGATGGCTGATTTCCAGGCGCGCGCCGCCCAGCGCCGCGTCCGTAACCAGGGCCCAGAAGACCCCTTCCGACCCTTCCACGGGCATGGCGGAAGCCTGATTTTCCGTACCGTCCGCCTCCGTCCAATACAGGGTAATCACCGTTCCCTGCCAGTCGGCGGAAACCGCCAGCGCCGCCGGCCAGAGGGCCAGCAGCATCATCCCGGCCGTCAGCCAGGCCATCATTCTTTTCCAGATGCCGGAGTTTGTTTTCATAAGCCTTACCTCCCTGAAATGCAATTCCTCGGCAGGCTTCTATTGTACCTTTCCTGCCCCGCATTGTCAAATCCGGCAGGATTTCTCCCCGCGCCCGTCGAACAAGCGGATACGGTTTTTCCGAAAGGCGGTCTTCTTTGGATGAATAAGCTTCCCTTTCCTTCTCTCTCCTGGCAGGGTCTTCGGCCGGCGGATTCCTTTCCGTCCGCCCTGTTCCGTCATCCCCCGACGCTGGAAACACCCCGCCTGGTTTTGCGAAAGGCCCGGGTCAGCGACGCCGGGGATGTTTTCTCCTGGTCGTCCGATCCGGAGGTTGCCCGATACGTGCTCTGGTCGCCCCATCAGAGCCTGTCCGAAACCCGGGGGCAGCTCCGGGCCCTCCGGAGCCTGTATCGCCGCGGCCTGCCTTCTTCCCTGATCATTCAGGCCAGGAGCAGCGGCCGCGCGGTCGGAACCATCGGCATCATGGCCTATTCCCCGGAAAACCGCAGCGCGGAGGTCGGCTATTCCCTGTCCCGGGACTGCTGGAACCAGGGCATCATGACGGAAGCGCTCGCCCGGGTCATCCGATGGATGTTCGAGGAGCTGAACGTAAACCGGATCGAGGGCCAGTTTGATCTTCGCAATCCCGCCAGCGGGCGGGTCATGGAAAAATGCGGCATGCGGCGGGAAGGCATTCTGCGCCAGCGGCTGTTCAATAAAGGGGAAGCCGTGGATGTGGGCCTGTGCGCCATCCTGAGGCAGGATTACCTTTCCCCGGGAAACCATTTCTGAACCGATTCGCCCTCCGCCTCCGGAGAGCCTTTTTTATTCCTTTGATAACTTCATTCTTGAAGTTCATCTTCTTTTCGTGTAAAATATTTTTGTGTGCGCCCAAGGCGAGGAGCTGACGAAAGCCCATGCCCGCCGCGCTCATTATGGTCTGAATGATGTATGAAAGGAGGCGCCCGCGTTGAATGAATATCGGGGAAGGCATACCTCTTCCCGTCCCTGGGCTGTCTCCTCCACCGCCTCCCCCCGCTACAACGCCCGGCACACGGTCCGGAACCGCCGGCGCCGCGCCTGGAAAATCGCGGGGCTGATTCTGGCGGTCCTCCTGCTGGCGATGCCGTTTATTGACGCGCTGATCGTGCGGATTGACCGGGTGAGCCTGGCCAGCGAGGATCTGCCGGCGGATATTGGCCGCCTTCGCGTCGTTTACGTGTCGGATATTCATTATGGGTTCTTTTTCGGCGGCGGCCGGCTCGGTTCCCTGGTCGACCAGATCAACAGCCTGAAGCCGGATCTGGTCCTCTTCGGCGGCGGCTACGCGACGGACAATGATTCCGCCGTCGCCTTCTTCCGGCATTTTCCCTCCATCCATTGCCGCTATGCCATGCTGGGCGTCGTCGGGGATTCCGACCGGGGCGACAATGATCTGTCCCTCACGATCCTGACCGATGCCATGCGCGACGCGGGGGTGACGCCGGTGGTGAACAGCTGCGTTCCCGTCCGGATCGGCAACAGCCTCATCTATGTGGCCGGCCTGGACGATGTGCTGACCGGCAAGCCCGATATCAAAAGCGTGGCGGCCCAGGCCTCCGCCGGGGATTTCGTCATTTTTCTGAGCCATAATCCCTCCGTCATCCCCGAAGCCCAGCGCGCCACGGATCGGAACGGCCGGATCGGCTGGTTTGACCTGGCGCTCTTCGGCCATACCCACGGGGGGCAGCTGGCCGTTCTGGGTCCTCTGCTGAATATTGGCGGGGATGTGGAAAACCGCTACATGTCCGGCTGGATGAATGAAAACCGGGCAAATCTGCTGGTTTCCAACGGCGTCGGAACATCCAGGATTCCCGCCCGCCTCTTCCGACCCGCCCAGATTCACTGTATTGATATTTCCATTCCCTGAAGATCCCCTGGAGGTAATGTAACGCATGGACCATGCTGTCCGCATCCGTCTGGATGACGTCTCCTTTACCTATGAGGAGGCGCCCTCTCCTGCCCTGTCCCATGCCCGCGCGGAAATCCGCGGGGGCGAATTTGTGGCCGTGCTGGGGCATAACGGCTCCGGGAAATCCACCCTGGCCAAGCTGCTCAACGCGCTGTATCTGCCCTCGGAAGGCAATGTGATCGTCTGCGGGTATGACACCCGGAAGGAAGAGCTGGTCTGGGAAATCCGCCGCCGGGCCGGCATGATCTTTCAGAATCCCGATAACCAGATCGTCGCCACCGTTGTCCGGGAGGATGTGGCCTTCGGACTGGAAAACCTGGGCGTTCCCTCGGAGGAAATGCCCGCCCGGGTGGAATCGGCCCTGGCCGCGGTTCAGATGAGCCGTTTCGCGGATTCCGCGCCCCATCTGCTCTCCGGCGGGCAGAAGCAGCGCGTCGCCGTGGCCGGGATTCTGGCCATGGAGCCCAGCGTGCTGATCGCCGACGAGGCCACCGCCATGCTGGATCCCTCCGGCCGGAAGGAGGTTTTCGAAACCATCCGTTCCCTGAACCGCAATAAAGGCATTACCGTCGTCTGGATCACCCATTTTATGGAGGAGGCCGCCCTGGCGGACAGGATCCTGGTCGTCTCCGACGGCCGGGTGGTGGAGGACGGCGTGCCCCGGGATGTTTTCGCGAAGGTGGAGCGCATGCGGGATCTGCATCTGGACGTGCCCCGGATGACGGCCCTGGCCGCGGAGCTTCGGGCCGCCGGCATGCCAATCGGGGAAGGCATTCTGACCGTGGAAGATCTGGCAAAGGAGGTCGAGAGGCTGCTATGTCCATCGAAGTCCGCCACCTGACCCATACCTATGCCGAGGGCAGCGCCCTGAGCACCGTCGCCCTGTCCGACGTCTCCTTTTCCATCGGGGAAGGGGAATTCGTCGGCATCGTCGGGCATACCGGCTCCGGCAAGTCCACGCTCGTCCAGCATCTCAACGGCCTCCTGAAGCCCACTTCCGGCCAGGTGCTCGTCGACGGGGAGGATCTGAACGGTCCGCATGTGGACCGCCGGGCGCTGCGCCAGCGGATCGGCCTGGTATTTCAGTATCCGGAGTATCAGCTTTTTGAGGAAACCGTCGCCAAAGACATTGCCTTCGGCCCGAAGAACCAGAAGCTGCCCCCGGAGGAAATCGACGCCCGGGTTCGCCGGGCGATGGAAAACGTCCATCTGGATTATGACAAATATGCCGAAAAGAGCCCCTTCGAGCTTTCCGGCGGCCAGATGCGCCGGGTGGCTATTGCGGGCGTCCTGGCCATGGAGCCCAGGGTGCTGATTCTCGACGAGCCCACCGCCGGGCTGGATCCCCGCGGGCGGGATCGGATCCTTTCCATGCTGGAGGATCTGCGGGACAGGGAGCATACGACGATTCTGATGGTATCCCATTCCATGGAGGATATGGCGCGCCTGGCGACGCGCCTGCTGGTCTTTGCCGACGGGAAGCTGGCCGCGGATGGAACCCCCGGGGATCTGTTCCGCCAGCCCGAGAAAATGAAGGCCGTGGGGCTGGATGTTCCCGAGGCCGCCCAGCTCTGCGCCCTGCTGCGGGAAAAAGGCCTGGACCTGCCCGAAGGGCTGTTCCGGATGAAGGATGTCCGGGATCATCTGCTTCGCCTTTGGAAGGAGGGGGCCGGATGCTGAAAAATATCACCATGGGCCAGTATTACCCCGTGGACAGCCCGGTGCACCGGCTGGATCCCCGGGTGAAGCTGATTCTGACCCTCGTCTTTATTATTGTTGTCTTTCTGGTCAAAACCCTGGCGGGCTACGCGCTGCTGCTGGTCTTTCTCTACGGGGTGGCCCGGTGTGCCCGGGTGCCCTTCAAAATGCTGCTGAAGGGGCTGCGGCCGCTTCGGATGATTCTGGTGCTGACCTTTTTGCTGAACCTGTTCTTTACCCCCGGGGAAAACGTTCTCCTGTCCTTCTGGGTCATCCGGATCACCTCCGAGGCCCTGCAGCAGGCGGTCTTCTATTCCCTTCGCCTCGTTTTCCTGGTGATGGGGACCTCTCTTCTGACCCTGACCACCTCTCCCGTGGCCCTTTCCGACGCCCTGGAGATGCTGCTCAGCCCCCTGAAGAAGATTCATTTTCCCGTTCATGAGCTGGCCATGATGATGACCATCGCCCTGCGGTTTATCCCGACCCTGCTGGATGAAACCGACAAAATCATGAAGGCCCAGATGGCCCGGGGGGCGGATTTTGAAAGCGGGAATCTGTTCTCCCGCGCGAAATCCATGGTGCCCCTGCTGGTGCCGCTTTTCGTCAGCGCGTTCCGCCGGGCGGGGGATCTGGCCATGGCCATGGAAAGCCGCTGCTATCACGGGGGCGAAGGGCGGACCCGTTTCCGGGTGCTGAAGCTGACGAAAAACGACGGCATCGCCTGCGCCATCATGGCCGGGGTGGTGCTGCTGGTCGTTCTGGAAAGGATCTTCCTGTGAAAAGAGTGCTCCTGTCCGTCGAGTATGACGGAACCGCCTATGCCGGCTGGCAGCGGCAGCTGAACGGTCTGGCCGTCCAGCAGGTGCTGGAGGAAAAGCTTTCCGAAGCCTGCGGCCATCCCGTGCGGGCCACCGGTTCCTCCCGGACGGATGCCGGGGTGCACGCCCTGGCCCAGCAGGTTCATTTTGATACCTCCTGCGCCATCCCGCCGGAGAAGTTCCCCTTCGTGCTCAACACGCTCCTGCCCGGGGATATCCGGGTGCACAGCGGGCGGGAGGTGCCTCCGGGGTTCCACGCGCGCTTCCTTTCCTGCGGCAAAACCTATACCTATCGCATCCTGAACGCCCGCCACGGCAGCGCGCTGCGGCGGAATTTTACGGCGCATGTTCCGGTGCCCCTGGATCTCGGGCCCATGGAAGCCTCCCTGCCTCCGCTGCTGGGCACCCATGATTTCGCCGCTTTCCAGGCGGCGGGCGGAACCGCGAAAACGACGATCCGGACCATGGAATCCGCCTCCCTCTCCCGGCAGGGCGATGAAATCACCTTTGTCGTTTCCGGAAACGCCTTTCTCTATAATATGGTTCGGATCATGGCGGGAACCCTGATCGAAATTGGTCTGGGCCGGCTCTCTCCCGAGGCCTTCGAAGCGGCGCTTCGCTCCGGAAACCGGCTGGATCTGGGCATGACCGCCCCCGCCAGGGGGCTGGAGCTGACGGAGGTCCGTTATCCCCCCGCCGCCTTTTTCGATCCCGATTCTCTCCGATGGCATGAGGAGTAAGCCGATGCTGCGTTTATCGAATGTTCCGGTCCCCCTGAATTATACGGAGGACAGTCTCCGCCGCCTGCTGCTGAAAAAGCTCGGCCTGCGGGAGGAGGATCTGCTGTCCTTCTCCGTCTCCCGCCGCAGCGTGGACGCCCGGGAAAAGGACAGGCTGCATTTCGTCCTTTCGCTGGATCTGTGTCTGAAAAACGAAGCGGCCGTCCTGAAAAAAAAGAAGGGTCTGACCCCCGTTCCCGTTCTTTCCGTCCCCTCCCTCCCCTCCGCCCGCTTTTCCGCGCCGCCGCTGGTCGTGGGAGCCGGGCCCGCGGGGCTGTTCTGCGCCCTGACCCTGGCCCGGGCCGGCGCCGCCCCGGTGCTGATCGAAAGGGGAAAACCCGTGGAGGAGCGGGGGAAGGACGTCCGCCGCATGGAGGAGGAGGGACGGCTGGATCCGGAATCCAACGTGCAGTTTGGGGAAGGGGGCGCCGGCGCCTTTTCCGACGGAAAGCTGACCTGCGGGGTTAAAAGTCCCTGGCTGCGGGAGGTGCTGGAAACCTTCGTGGCCCATGGGGCGCCGGAGGAAATCCTGCTGGATCCCAAGCCCCATATCGGAACCGACCGTCTCCGGGGCGTGGTGGCCTCCCTCCGGCGGGAAATCCTGTCCCTGGGCGGCTCCGTGCTGTTCGAAACCCGGCTGGAGCGCCTGCTTTTGGAGAAGGGCCGGGCGGTGGGCGCGGTCGTTGCTTCCCGGGGCGAGACGAGGGAAATCAGGGCCGGAGCGATCCTGCTCTGCGTGGGCCATTCCGCCCGGGACACCATGGAGCATCTGTATCATCAGGGAGTCCGGATGGCGCGGAAGCCCTTCGCCATGGGCGTGCGCATCGAGCACCCCCGGGCGCTGATCGACCGGGCCCAGTACGGCGCCTTCGCCGGCCACCCCCGTCTGGGGGCCGCCTCCTATAAGCTGACCTGCCACACGCCTGACGGGCGGGGCGTCTATACCTTCTGCATGTGCCCCGGCGGCCAGGTAATCGCCGCGGCTTCCGAGCCCGGCGGCGTGGTGACCAACGGCATGAGCCTGTTCGCCCGGGATCGGGAAAACAGCAACGCGGCGCTGCTGGTGGGCGTCCGGCCGGAGGATTTCGGCGGCGATACGCCCCTGGCGGGCTTTGAAATGCAGCGCGAAATCGAGCGGGCCGCCTTTCGGGCGGGCGGCGGCGGATTCCGGGCCCCGGCCCAGCGGGTCGAGGATTTTCTCGCGGATCGGGCCTCCGTCCGTTTCGGCGATGTCCGCCCCTCCTACCGCCCCGGCGTCGTCCCGGCGGATCTGCGGGCGGTGCTTCCCGGCTTTATCGCTGAAAACCTGAAATCCGGCATCCGCGCCATGGACCGGCAGCTTCGCGGCTTCGCCCTGCCGGACGCGGTGCTGACCGGGCCGGAAACCCGTTCCTCCTCCCCCGTCCGCCTCCTCCGCGGGGAAAACGGCATGGCGGAAGGGCTGGAGGGCTTCTATCCCGTCGGCGAGGGGGCGGGATACGCCGGCGGCATCGTTTCCGCCGCCATCGACGGCATTTCCGCCGCCCGGAAGGCGCTGGACGGGGTTCGCCCCTGACAGGGGTTTGCCCGATCCATGTGTCGTTTTCCCGGTGTTTTCCCCGCCTGCCTGAAAAAAACGGTCTCTCACCCGGAGAGGCCGTTTTCCTTTGCCCATTCGCACCATTCCCTGACGGGGCATTCGCCGCACAGGGGTTTCTGCGCCTTGCAGACCCGCCGGCCGTGCCAGATCAGCCAGTGGTGGGCCTTCCCCCATTTTTCCTCCGGCAGCAGCTTTGTAACTTCCCTTTCCGTTTCCTCCGGCGTCTTTGTATGGCAAAGGCCCATCCGGTTGGAAACCCGGAACACATGGGTATCGACGGCGAAGGCCGGGACGCCGAAGGCGTTGGACAGCACCACGTTGGCCGTCTTTCGGCCGACACCCGGAAGCGCGGTCAGCTTCTCCCGATCTTGGGGCACCTGCCCTCCGTATTGCTCCTGAATCATCCGGCAGGCCGCGATGATGTTCCCCGCCTTGGTTTTAAAGCCGCAGCTTTTTACCATCGGATAGAGTTCCTCTTCCGTGGCCCTGGCCATGGCGGCCACATCCGGATATTTCGCGAAAACCGCCGGGGTGACCCGGTTCACCTGCCGATCCGTGCACTGGGCGGACAGGATCGTCGCCACCAGGGTCTCGTAAGGATTGGTAAAATGCAGCTCCGGCCCCGCCTCGGGATAGGCCTTCTCGAGGGCTTCCAGAATGTTCTCCTTCCGCTGATCCATGTTTGCTCTCCTTCCCGCCGGCACGGCCCCGAAAACGCCGGACGGCGGCATGGGAACATGCCGCCGCCGAACTCCGGGTTTTATTTGCCCTGAATGTATCCCTTGCGAACCAGCAGCTCCGCCGTCAGGATCCCGCCGCCCGCGGCGCCGCGGATCGTGTTATGGCTCAGGCAGACAAAGCGCCAGTCAAAAATCCGGTCTTCCCGCAGCCGCCCGATGCTGACGCCGAAGCCCTTCTGGAAATCCCGGTCCAGCCGGGTCTGCGGCCGGCTGGGATCGTCGAAATACTGCAGGAAGGGCTTCGGGGCGCTGGGCAGCTCCAGCCGCTGCGCCTCTGTTTCATAATGGGCCCAGCGATCCAGGATCTGCTCCCGGGTCACTTTCTCGCCGAAGCTGACGGAAACCGCCGCCATATGCCCGTCGCTGCAGGCGACCCGCAGGCACTGGGCGCTGATCACCGGCTTTTCCGCCGGAACGATCACAGGGCCCCGCCCCAGATCTTCCAGATGTCCCCACAGTTTCAGGGGCTCCTGCTCGCTCTTCTCGTCCTCCCCGCCGATGTAGGGGAT
>CAMOGC010000061.1 GCA_946613955.1 uncultured Clostridia bacterium | reverse complement strand
TATACCACCGGCCCGATTACCTATACGGTCTGGGACGGATGGACCGAGCAAAAGAGCTCCGATGAGTTGGTGTATTATTATCATAACGCCTCCGGGAAGACGGACGGCATGCTGATGGTCATGACCCAGAATCTGGGCGTCAGCAAGAGCCAGATTGACGCCCTGGGCTTTGACAGCATCGCCAAGCTGATGGTGGACACCCTGGGGAACACCCTGAGCACGACCCTGACCTATGAGGTGGTCAAGGTGAACGGCGAGGATGGGGCCCGGTTCAAGGGAACCTATATGAACATGGCCTGCGAGGGCGTCCTTTTCTTCAGGGGTGGCTCCATGGCTGCCATCGTGATGATGGGCGAAAGCAATATCGACGTGCCCGCCATGCTGACGGAAGTCATGGACACGGTGAAGTAAGTAAAAAAACGGTATTTTATCGGCGCGTCCCTTTCCGGGGCGCGCCTGTTTTTATTCGGACAGAAGCGGATTCGTCCGCCGAAAGGAAGAAAATCAGAGCTTCCAACGAAGAAACCGTGTGCGCTCCGGCGGCGCGTTTTTGCTTTTTCAGGGTGCTTTTTTCGCGGAGAAAATGACAGACGCGGGGGAATGGTGTATAATAAAAATGGCGGCGTGTGGCCGCCTGAAATGAAAGCCCAAGGCCGGCCCGGCGCGCGGATCCCTGTCAACAGGGGTGGAAAGCCGCCCGGAGCCGGGCCTGAAATAAGGAGGAAGAACGCTTCATGCTCAAACGCCTCGCCGCTGTATTATTCGCCGCTCTTCTTTTGAGCTCCGGCGCCTTCGGGGAGGAAAGCCGCCTCTGCCTCGTGCCGGAGGAAACGGAAATAACCCCGGCCCTGCGCAGCACCTATACCCCCGCCCATGAGGACGGATGCTTCTGGTGCACCCCCATGAATATAACCGACGAGGAGGCCGTCTGGAAAATGCTGACCTCCGACATCGTGGTGGTGAACCTGGATCAGCGGAAGCATACGGTGCTCTATGCCGAGCCGGACGAGAACAGCGAGCCCCTGGGGATGATTACCGGCTCCTCCCAGGGGGTGCACGTGCTCGAGGAAATGGACGACTGGACCCTGATCGAAACCTATTCCACCAGCTTTTTCGACAGCAAGGTCAAAAACTATAACGCGTTCGTGACCGGGTGGATCAAAAGCGATATGCTCAAGACGGTTCCCGTGAACCAGGAAATGGGCATCGTCGTCGACAAGATGACGCAGCGGCTGTATTTTTTCCATAACGGGCATCTGGAAACGGAGCTGGCGGTTTCGACAGGGCTCTATAACGACAAGCAGCCTTATAACGAAACCCGCTCCGGCGAGTTTCTGCTGATATCCGCCACCGGAGCCATTACCAGCGAAAAGCTGATCTGCGACCTGGCCCTGCGGTATAACGACGACGACTATCTGCACGAGGTGCCCCACGTCAAAAACGCCGACGGGACCCGGAATTACAAGACCGGCGGCGAGGGAAAGCTCGGCACCCGGGCCAGCCACGGCTGCATCCGGACGCAGCGGCTGGCCAACCGCGACGGCGCGAACATGAAAAGCATCTATACCCAGATCAAAAAAGCCATTACTGGGAAAAAGCCCAAGGTGAAATTTGTGATCTGGGAGGATTACGCGGGCCGCGCCGTCCGGATTCCGGACGACAGCCTGACCCTGTATTACAATCCCAACGGCGGAAGCCTCTATCATTCCACCGCCAACTGCCCCGGGGTGAGAAAAAAATTCCTGCCCCTGACGGCTTTTACCTACGGCGAGCTGGAGGAGGGAGCCTTCGCGAAGCTGGATCCCTGCCCCAACTGCCAGCCCTCCCCCCGGAAGGATGTGATCGAAAAGATCAACGAGGCCCACGCGACCGATTCCCCGGGAGAAGTGATGAGCTTCTGGCCGGGAGCGAAGTAACGAGCGGGGAAAGCCGGCCGGGAGCGAAGCGGGTCCAGGAAAACCTGATGTAAAAATCCCCGACCAGATCAAAAAGGGCGGATCAGACCGATTTCCCGGGAAGGTGATCCGCTCCCGGCGGGGGAAGAGAGGATCGATAAAACCGGGCGCGGGGCGAAGCCCAAAGGAGAAGCGAGCATGAGCTGGGTGGAATGGTATTACGGCGGGATGTTTCTGGCTTCCCTGGTGTGCACGATCATCTATGCCTGCCTGTGGCGGAAGCATTTCAGCGCCAGCTTTACGCTGACCTTTGCCCTGATTCCCATCGCCAACCTGGGATTCCTGCTGCAGGCCGTCGCGGGAAACGAGGAGCTTTATCTCCAGGCAACGAAAATCGCCTATATCGGCGGCTGCTTTCTGCCCTTCATCCTGTTTCTGAATATCTGCAATTTATGCCATGTAAAGGTGCCCAAGCCGGTCCAGGTGCTGATGCTGCTGGGCTGCATGGGGTTTTTTCTCAGCGCGCAGACCATCGGGTCCGGCCCGATTTTCTATCGGAGCATCCACCTGAAGATGATCGACGGCGTCCGGGTTCCCATCAAGGAATACGGACCGATGCACGCGGTCTTCTATCTGCTGCTGGGAATCTATTTCGCAATCAGCCTCGGCGTGATTCTGTACAGCTATTTCCGGAAAAAGGAGATTTCCCGGAAGATTATCTGGCTGCTCTTCCTGCCGGAGGTGGTGGCCCTGGTCTGCTTCTTCGGCGGAAGATTCATGACGGATCGGCTCGAGCTGCTGCCCGCCGGCTATGTTTTTGCCCAGATCATGTATCTGCTGATTACCCAGCGCATCTGCCTCTATGATATTTCGGAAACCGCCATCGATTCCCTGATGCAGACGGGGACGACCGGGTTCATCTCCTTTGATTTTAAGATGAATTATCTGGGGAGCAACGAGACGGCGAAGAATATCTATCCGGAGCTGAAAACGATGACGGTGGACCGGAATATTTCCCGGAACCGGACGCTGGCGGAAATCGTGATGCCCTGGATCAAGCGGTATCAGGTGGACGAGAAGGAAAACAAGAATACCGATCGCCGCGGGGACCGGATCTATCAGATCGACGTAAACGGTCTTTATGACGGCAGCAAAAGAAAAGGGTATCAGCTGGTCATTAACGACGATACCGAGCGGCAGAAATATGTGCTGTATCTGAGCAACCGGAAGGAAGAGCTCTCCCGCGAGGTCGAAGAGCGAACCCGGGATCTGGTGCAGATGCATGACGATATGATCCGCAGCATGGCGGTGATGGTGGAAAGCCGGGACAATTCCACCGGCGGGCATATTATCCGTACCAGCGACGTGGTGAAAATCCTGATGGAGGAAATCGCGCAGGACGCGGATTTCATGAAGAAATACGGCCTGGACGAGGGCTTCGGGAGGCGGATCAGGAAGGCCGCGCCCCTTCACGATATCGGAAAAATCGCCGTAAGGGACGAGGTTCTCCGAAAGCCCGGCCGCTTTACCCCGGAGGAATTTGAAATCATGAAGACCCACGCGCCTGAAGGCGCGCGGATCCTGCGGAAGATTTTGCGAAACTTGAAGGACGAGGAATTCAAAAAAATCGCGGAAAATGTCGCCCACTATCATCATGAGCGGATGGACGGATCCGGCTATCCGGACGGGCTGAAGGGAGAGGAAATTCCCATCGAGGCCCGAATCATGGCCATCGCCGACGTTTATGACGCGCTGGTCAGCAAAAGGATTTATAAGGATAGCATGCCTTTTGACAAGGCGGACGGGATCATGATGGAAAGCATGGGAAAGCATTTCGATCCGAACCTGGAAAAGTTCTATGTCGCCGCGCGCCCCCGCATGGAGGCTTACTATCGGAGCCTGCCGCCGGAGGGAAGCTGAAGCCGCTTTTTTCGCAAAACGCCCGGCGGTTTTTCCGCCGGGCATTGCTTTTTCTTGAACGGAAACGCCCGGAGGGTTATTTTCCCGCCGGGCGTTTTTTTACCTCAAACGGATGCCGATCAGGATCTTTTCCCCGTCGGGTTCCCGGACGGTGGTCGCCCGGAGGGTGACAGGGGTGGATTTTCCGTCGATCATCAGCCCGTAGCGCAGCTTAAAGATGCCGTTTCGCTGTATTTCCCCCAGGATGTTATCTTTGGTCAAAGCTTTCAGATTGGTTTCCAGATCCGCCGGATCGACCGCCTTGGGGGCATCCCTTCGCAGGTCGGAGAAGAAATCCTCCCCCCGCTCGGCCAGGCCGAAGCTGCGGTATTCCCTGGAGGGGCTGTACTGGACATAGCGGCCGGTTTCCGGGTTCACCGTATAGAGGACGATATAGTCGGCGGAGAGGGCGGCGATGCGCCCGAGGGCGACCCGTTCCTGGCGCAGGACATAGGCCTCCCGCTGCAGCTTCATTTCCTCGTCGATCAGGCTGATGCCGATGATGATATGATCCCGGTCGGTATCCACGCGGGTAATTTTCATGCGGACGTAACGCGGCGCGCCGAAATCCATCAGACGGTAAACCAGGGAAAAGGAGCCCTGCTTGTCCAGCGTCCGGAGGATGGGCTCCCGGTTAAAGCGCTGCAGGAAGATTTCCTGATCCGCGGGATGGATCCGCTGCAGGGAATCGTTCCGGGCCAGGGTAAAGAAATCGGTTCCCCGGCGCTCCAGGGCCATTTCCTCCGCGCCGACGGTGGAGGTATACTCTATATAATCCCCGCTGTTGATATCCACATAGAAAAGGTTGTAATAATCCGCCGCCAGGGCGCGGGCGATGCCGGCGTAGGAGGCGCCGTCGCCGGGCTCCGAAATGGACAGCACCGCCACGGCCAGGGCGATCCGGCCGGTGACCGGATTTGTGCTGATCCTGCGGGCGAGGGAATGAATCAGCATCCCGTTTGCGCCTTTTTCCTCGATCAGGGTGGAATCCCCGTCCTCACAGCATTCGCGGATCTTCTTCATGAAGACGCTGCCGGGACCGGTTTCCGGGGTGGATAGCATATCCTTCCGGAGGGACAGATCGATGCCGAAGGCCTTCTGCATAAAGGCGCGAAAGGATTCGTTGCACCGCAGAAACTGCTCCGTTTTTCCGTCCGGGGTGACCTCGATGACGGATACGGGCAGGGAATCAAAGGTGCTCCGGAGGAGGTTATCCTTCCGATTGGCCAGGAAGGACATGTCATACAGATTGATCCGGCCCATGGCGTCGAAATAGGCGGATTCCTTCGGGTTTTCGAAACCGATCTGGGTTCCGGCACGGTATCTTTTCAGAATTGCCTCCTCCGGAATCGGCTGCAGGTAGTAATACCCCTGGAGCTTTGAGCAGCCGATGGCCTGCAGAAAATGAACCTGTTCCTCGGTTTCGACGCCTTCGCAGACGGTGTCCACCCCCAGCGCGGTCGCCATTTTCATCAGCTCCGTCAGGATGATTTTGCCGGCGCTGCCCTCGTTCAGGCGCGTCATGAAGCTCATGTCAAATTTGATCAGATCAAAGGTGACGCTCTGCAGCACGTTCAGGGAGGAATAGCCGCTCCCAAAGTCGTCCATCCAGACCTGGAAGCCCAGGGCCCTGAATTGCCCGATCTTTTCCTTGATAAAGCTGAAATCCTCGGAGAAAATGCTTTCCGTAATTTCCAGAGTGATGAGATTCCGGGAAATCCCCGCCTCGTCCACCCGCCGGCGGATTTCCTCCACGATGTCGCAGGTGTCGAAATCGGAGCGGGACAGGTTGACAGACTGGGGAACCACCGGCAGGCCGGATTCGCGGATTCTTTTGATTTTCCCCAGCACCTGCTCCAGCACATACAGATCCAGCCGGTAAATCTGCCCCGCTTCCTCCAGATAGGGAATAAAGTCGATGGGCGGCAGGTATCCCTTTTCCGGATCGATCCAGCGGGCCAGGGCTTCCTCGTCGCAAACCCGGCCGTTCACCGCCCGGACGATGGGCTGGTAATACACCCGGATCCAGTTTTCCGCCAGCGCCCGGTCGAGGCTGGAGAGGATATACTGGCGCTTTTCCAGATCGTCCCGCAGGTTCTCGTTATAGTATCCAAAGCCGGAAATATAGTTTTTCCGGATGGAGTCGCAGGCGAACTTCGCCCGGTCGCAGGCGGTGCTGACGGGGACATCCCCCGCGCGGTTGGAATAGATGCCGACCCGGACGGGCAGCGTCTTGAGCCCCTTCGTTTTCTGCCATTGGGCAAAGAGGCGGTTCAGCTTCTCTTCCACTCCGTCCTCCGGGGCAAAGGCGGCGAAATGATCCCCGCCGATATGGCAGCAGCTCTCGTTGCTGAAAACCTCGGCCAGCAGCTTGGAGAAGGCCTTGATCATCCGATCCCCTTCCGCGAAGCCGTATTTCCGGTTATAGAACTTCATGCCGCTCATGTCAAAATACAGAAAGATCGGCTGAATGCCCTGATGGAGCATCGCTTCTTTCGCGGCTTCCGCCAGCTCGAAAAAATACGTCATGCTGGGAAGCCCGGTCAGGAAGTCGTAGGAGCTGGCCTTGGCCAGGCTCTGCTCATGCAGGGCGTTGTTCAGGGCCTTGCTCAGCTCGGTTTCGTGCGCGCCGGGCTCCTCCGTATAGGTGCCCTCGTCCATATACCAGACGTGGGCGAGCCGGACGCCGTCCCCCATATCCACATGCTCGCCCAGGGCGTGAATGACCTTATATCCGCCGCCCGGAACCAGCGTCCGGTAAACGACCTCGTAGCGGCCCCCCTCGGTGGCAAAGCGGAGGGCCTCGTTGGCAATCCGGGCCGCGTCGTCGGGGTGGGTGTCCTTATACATGTTGTGATCCATGTCGTAACGGGCCCGGGCGGGATCCGAGTATCCGAAAAGATCGCAGAACCCCTGGGAGAGGGCGATGGTTACGACCCGGCGGTTGAGAAACTGGTAGACGGCAAAAGGAACCCTCATGCCGGAGATGACGGCAAGGGCGTCGGGAGGCAGAGTATATTTTTTCGCATGATCCATCGGATATTACCCCTAATTCTTGATCATTTTGCGCGTCTGTCGGTTCGGTGCTCCGGGAAGAATCGCGTAATCAGAACGATTTCCGGAGGAGAAAGGATCTCCGTTTCTATTATACACGATAAACGGCGGAAAAAAAAGTAAAAAACAAAAGATCGGCCGCGAAAAACGCTGACCCGCCGGAAGCTCGCGGCCCGGCCAAAAAAGCCATCTGACGGAAGCGCCTTCCGCGGAAAGAAAGGAATGTCCGCGCGCTTGCGGATTGTACGGAACAATGGTATAATACCCGCAACGACATGAATTTACATATTTGCATGGGAGGAATAGCATCGTGAGGGATAAAAAGGGAAAACAGCTGATCGGTCTGATCCTTTGCCTGGTCATCGGCGGGGCGGCCCTTGGGGTCGGAATCAACAGCGGGGTCTTCAAAGGGATCGGAAGCGCGATGGGGAATATCCGGATCAACAAGGAAACCGTGCTTCGGCTGGTGGTGATGGTCTGCCTGGTGCTGGCGGTACAAAAGGCGCTGGTGCTTCTGCTGGGCCTTTTTAAGCATTCGACCCACCGCTCCGCCACGGTCATTACCATTACCCAGAGCCTGCTTCGATACGCGTCCGCCATCATCATCCTCTGCTGGGGATTGAGCATCGTGGGCGTCGACGTGTCCACGATTATGGCCTCGGTCGGGGTGGTCGCCCTGATCGTCGGCTTCGGCGCGGAAAGCCTGATAGAAGACGTGATTACCGGCTTTTTCATGCTTTTTGAAAACCAGTACAACGTCGGGGATATCGTGGAGGTGGGCGGCTTCCGCGGGACCGTGTCGGATATCGGCATCCGGACCACCAGCATTACCGACCCCGGCGGCAACGTGAAAATCATCAACAATTCCAATATGAAGGACATTCTGAACCGCTCCGATCACGCGTCGCGCTCGATTGCGGATATCCAGATTCCTTATGAAACGGATCTGCCGGCCTTCGAGGAAAAGCTTCCCGAGATTCTGAAGGGTATCTACAGCGCCCATAAGGACAAGATGGCCGCATGCCCGGTCTATCTTGGCGTCCAGGAGTTGGGGGAATCCGGCGTCACGCTGCGCTTTGTTGTGGAAGTGGAGGAAAGCGATATCTACAGCGTGCAGCGCATTCTGAACCGTGATCTGTTTGTCAGCTTCCGGGAAGCCGGGGTGGAAGTGCCCTATCCGCAGCTTGATCTGCACCAGAAATAAGCCATGAAAAAGGATGAATTTACTTCGGGAGGGCGGGAGTTTGCTCCGCTGCCGGATGAGTTTAACGGAAGCCGAAGGAATGATCGGCAGCCCCGGCGGATGAAGCCAGGCGGAACGCCCCCTGAAACACAGAAGCCGGACGAGAATAAGGCCCGGGAAAACCGGCGGAAAAAAGTTCGGAAAATGATGCGGATGGTGGCGGCGACCGCGGTCACGGTCGGGGTGATTACCGTATCCTTCCGGTATGAGCCTGTTCCGGAGCCCGTGCCGGCGCCGACCGCAACACCCACCGCGACGCCAACACCGACACCGACACCGACGCCGACGCCGACACCGACGCCAACACCGACGCCCACGCCGACACCGACGCCCACGCCGACGCCCACG
>CAMOGC010000060.1 GCA_946613955.1 uncultured Clostridia bacterium | reverse complement strand
GCCCCTTATGCTCCGCGGCCCATTTCCGCGCCACCTTGATCAGGCATTCATTCGCCTCGGCGCCGGAATTGCCGAAAAACACCTTCGCCATCCCGGTTTTTTCGCACAGGGCCCGGGCCAGCAGGGCGCAGGGCTCGGTATAGTACAGATTGGACATATGCTGAACCCGGTGAATCTGCTCCTCGACGGCGGCGATCCACTCCGGATCCGCCACGCCGAAGGAGGTCACGGCGATCCCCGAACCCATGTCAATATATTCCTTTCCCTCCACATCCCGAACCAGGGATCCGTTTCCTGATACAATTTCAACGGGGAACCGGTTGTAGGTTCCGGCCACGTAGGTCCGGTCGGTCTCAAAAATCGGCGTCATCCTCTTCCTCCCCCGCGGGCCGCCCGAAAAGAGGCCCGCTCTTTTGCCCTGTGCTGTCCTTATGCTTCTGTTCCAAACCAGCCGATCCTGTTTTCGTTTGCGGGCGGCCCCGCCGCTTACGCCAGATCCCCGGAAACCATGGTGCCGGCGCCTTCGTCCGTCAGCAGCTCCATCAGGATGGAATGGGGCACCCGCCCGTCCATGATCACCACGTGGCGCACGCCCCGGGACAGGGCTTCCGCGCAGCACTGCACCTTGGGAATCATCCCGCCCTTTACGATGCCTTCCTCCTGCAGCTTCGGGATATCCCGCAGGGTGATTTCCGGAATCAGCGTGGAGGGATCATCCTTGTCCCGCAGGACGCCGGCGATGTCCGTCATCATGATCAGCCGTTCCGCGTTCAGCGCCCCGGCGATGTAGGCCGCCGCGGTATCGCCGTTGATGTTGTAGGCGTTTCCCTGCTTGTCGCATCCGACGGTGGAAACCACGGGGATATAGCCCTTCTCCAGCAGATCCATGACCGGCCGGATGTGGATCTTCGTGATATCCCCGACGAAGCCCAGGGCGGGATCCCGGATTTCGCACTCCAGCAGCCGCCCGTCCATGCCGGAGAGGCCGATGGCTCTTCCGCCCTTCATCTCCAGCAGGTTCACCAGCGTCTTGTTCACCTTCCCGGCCAGCACCATCTGGACGATGTCCATCGTTTCCTGATCGGTGACCCGCAGGCCGTTGACGAATTCCGGCTTCTTGCCCAGCTTCGTCATCAGCTCGCTGATTTCGGGACCCCCGCCGTGAACCAGCACAATCCGGACCCCGATCAGCCACAGCAGCACGATATCCTCCATCACCTGCTGCTTCAGCTGCTCATTGACCATGGCGTTCCCGCCGTATTTGACGACGACGATTTTCCCGGTATAGCGCCGGATATAGGGCAGCGCCGCCGTCAGCACCTCCGCCCGTTCCTGATTGGTAAACTGGGTGTTCATCCGTATGTTCCTTTCCGGCCGGGATGCGCCGGCCGTTCCTTCGCGGATCCGATCTTCCGGGATCCTTTTCTCCGGGATCCCCGCGGGATCGTCTTTCCCGGGAATTCCTTTCCGGCCGTTGTGGCCTCAGGTCCTGTAATCCCCGTTGATTTTCACATAGTCATAGGTCAGATCGCATCCCCAGGCGGTGGCCTCCTGATCCCCCTGATGCAGATCGCAGCGGAACCGCACTTCTTTTTCAGACAGCAGTTTCAGCGCCTTCTCCTCGTCGAAGGCCAGCACCCTTCCGCCCCGGCAGAAGCAGAGCGGTTCCTCCCCCTCCAGCCAGAGATCCACCTTCTCCGGATCAAAATCCGGCCCGGCGTATCCCAGGGCGCAGAGCACCCGGCCGCAGTTGGCGTCCTTGCCGAATACCATGGCCTTTACCAGGCTGCTGGCCACCACCGAGCGGGCCAGGATCCGGGCGTTCTCCTTCGTATCCGCCCCCTGAACGGTCATTTCGATGAGATGGGTGGCGCCTTCCCCGTCCCCGGCCATCAGGATCGCCAGATACCGGCAGACGGCCTCCAGCGCCTCCCGGAAGGCGGCGTAGCTTTCGTCCTCCTCCCGGATCGGCCTGTTCCCCGCCTGGCCGTTGGCCAGAAGCAGCAGGGTATCGTTGGTGCTGGTGTCCCCGTCGACGGAAATCATGTTGAACGTGTCCGGAACGACGCCGCTCAGCGCCTTCTGCAGCAGGGGCTGGTCGATGGCGCAGTCCGTCGTCACATAGGCGAGCATCGTGCACATATTGGGATGAATCATGCCGGAGCCCTTGCTCATCCCGCCGATCCGGACCATAACCGGCTCCCCCGCCGGGCCCGGCAGCGGGAATTCCACAGCGAACTGCTTATTGATCGTATCGGTGGTCATGATGGCGCGGCTGGCTTTTTCCGCCGCCTCCGGGGTGGCGGCCAGGTTTCCTGCCATTTCCCGGATCCCGGCGGTCATCTTCTCCAGGGGAATCACCGGCCCGATGACGCCCGTGGAACCCAGCAGCACCTCCTCCGCCGGAATCCCCAGGGTTTCCCCGGCAAAGGCCGCCGTTTCCCGGCACAGGCGCAGCCCCGGCTCCCCGGTGGCGGCGTTGGCGATGCCGGAATTGACCACCACCGCCCGCGCGGTTTTGTTTCCGTATACGATTCCCTGGTCCCAGATGACCGGCGCGGCCTTGACCTTATTGGTCGTAAAGGTGCCGGCCACGGCGCAGGGAGATTGGCTGAAGATCATGGCCATGTCCGCCCGGTCCCGGTATTTGATGCCCGCGGCGCAGGCAGCCGCCTGAAAGCCCCGGGCCGCGGCGACGCCCCCGCAGATGGATGTAAAGCTCATGTTTCCTCTCCTATAAACCGCGTAATGTTCTTTTCGTTCAGGGTAAAGGTGTAGTAGTTCACGTCGGCGCGGGTCCATCCGATCCTCTTCCAGAAGGCGTTGCCTTCCTCGTTGGAGGTAAAGGCCACCAGCACGACCCGGTTGATGCCCATGCGGCGCAGCTGCTGCATGCAGTATCCCACCATCCGGGTTCCGATGCCCTGGCGGCGGTATTCCTTGGCCACGCAGACGTGATACAGCGCCCCCTGCCGCCCGTCGGAGCCGCAGAGGATGGAGCCCACGATCCGCCCGTCCGCCCGGGCGACGACGCTGGTGGCGGGATTTCGCCTAAGGAAGCGCTCGATATCCTCCCGGGAATCGTCCAGGGCCCGGATGCCGAACCCCCGGATGGTCATCCACAGGGCCCGCACCTCGTCATAATCCCCGATCGTCATGGGAAAAAACGTTACCTTCTTCATACCGCTCCCGTTACCAGGCCCTCGAATTCATCCCTTCCGAGCGCCAGGTTCATGTTTTGAATCGCCGCGCCCGAGGCTCCCTTGCCCAGGTTGTCGAACCGGGCGATCAGCAGCTTCCGCTCCCGGTTTCCGGCGGCGGTGATTTCCAGATCGTCCCGTCCCGCCAGAGCCCCGGCGGAAAGGAATCCTCCCTCCCCTTCCGGGGAAACCACCCGGATCAGGGAGCGGCCCTCGTAGTAATCGCGGTAAAAGGCCATCAGCTCCTCCGGATCCATCGGAGTATCCTCCTCCGTCAGGGAAACGGTGACCTCCATGCCCGCCAGGTAGGGCGCCACGACGGGGCAGAACACCGGTTCCTTCTCCAGAGCGCAGATCCGCTTCATTTCCGGCAGATGCTTGTGTGTCTGGGACAGGCCGTACTGCCGCGGCGCCGCGAGCAGGGGATCCGGCGCTTCCGCCTCATACTGGGCGATCATCTTCTTCCCGCCGCCGGAATAGCCCGTCAGGGAAAAGCAGCTCAGCCGGGCTGCCGGGGACAGCACCCCTTCATGAACCAGCGGCGCGATCAGGGAGATGAACCCCGTCGCGTGGCATCCGGGATTGGCGATCCGCCGGGCGGAGCGGATCTTTTCCCGCTGCCCCCGGATTTCCGGAAAGCCATACACCCATCCGGGGCTGACCCGGTGGGCCGTGGAGGTATCGATGACGACGGTTTTCTCCGAGGTCATCAGGTTCGCGGCCTCCTCCGCCGCCGCGTCCGGCAGACAGAGAAACGCCGCGTCCGCCCGGTTCAGTGCCTCCGCCCGGGCCTCCGGATCCTTGCGTTTTTCCTCCGGCAGGGTGATCAGGCAAAGATCCTCCCGGCCTGCCAGCCGCTCCCGGATCCGCAGCCCGGTGGTTCCGGCGCTGCCGTCAATAAAAACAGAAATCATAGCGTCCTCTCTGAACCGATGGCAGGGGACGGGCGCGTGCGCCGTCCCCTGTATCGATTTTATCCCGCGTCGTTTATCAGATCACTTTTTCGCGTTCTTCGCGTCCACCATGGCCTGAACCTTTGTCGGCAGGCCGAAGAGGGTGATGAAGCCCGCGGAATCCTTCTGGTTGTAATCGCTGGCGCCGAAGGTGGCGATGTCCTCGGAATACAGGGAGTAATCGCTCCAGATGCCGGCCTTGATGATGTTGCCCTTATACAGCTTCAGGCGCACCTTGCCGGTCACCTTCTCCTGGGTCTTGTCCACGAAGGCGGACAGCGCTTCCCGCAGCGGGGAGAACCACAGCCCGTTATAGACCAGCTCCGCGAAGGTAATGGACAGCTTCTGTTTCTCATGCATGGTCATCTTGT
Source organism: uncultured Clostridia bacterium (assembly GCA_946613955.1). The sequence continues at coordinate 4,033 of CAMOGC010000060.1, read as the reverse complement.
CCAGGCAAACGGATTCCAGCGCCTCATGCGCCTTATACAGAATGGTTCCGCCGGGGGTTTCGTAAACGCCGCGGCACTTCATCCCAACCAGCCGGTTCTCCACGATATCCAGCAGGCCGATGCCGTTCTTCCCGCCCAGCTCGTTGAGCTTCAGGATGATTTCCTTCGCCGAAAGCTTCTCATCGTTCAGGGCGACGGGAATGCCCTTCTCGAAATCCAGGGTGATATAGGTGGGCTCGTCCGGCGCGTCGATGGGAGAGACGCCCATTTCCAGGAACCCGGGCTTCTCGTAGAGCGGTTCATTCCCCGTGTCCTCCAGATCCAGGCCCTCATGGCTCAGATGCCACAGGTTCTTGTCCTTGGAATAATTGGTTTCCCGGGTAATCTTCAGGGGAATGTTGTGGGCCTCGGCATAGTCGATTTCCTCATCCCGGCTCTGGATGGACCATTCCCGCCAGGGGGCGATGATGGGCATGTTCGGAGCGAAATGCTTGACGGCCAGCTCGAAGCGCACCTGGTCGTTCCCCTTCCCGGTGCAGCCGTGGCAAATGGCGTCGGCCCCCTCCTTCAGGGCGATCTCCACCAGCCCCTTGGCGATGCAGGGCCGGGCATGGCTGGTTCCCAGCAGATATTCCTCGTAGACCGCCCCGGCCTTCATGGTCGGGATGATATAGTCGTTGACGTATTCATCCGTCAGATCCAGCACATACAGCTTGGAGGCGCCGGTCTTCAGGGCCTTTTCCTCCAGCCCGTCCAGCTCGCCCCCCTGCCCCACGTCGCCGGAGACGGCGATGATTTCGGGATTGTTGTAATTCTCCTTCAGCCAGGGGATGATGATGGATGTATCGAGGCCGCCGGAATAGGCGAGGACGATCTTCCTGATTTCGGACTTGTTCATGGGGAATTCCTCCTTCGTGCATGTTTATGCGTGAGAATATACACTCCCGCACCAGGTTTGTCAATAGATAAAACCAAAAAAAGTCACGCCTCCCCGCGGATTCCCGGAAAGCGTGGTTCTTTCTCCTTTGTTCCTTCCGAATGGAGGGGCGGCGCGGGGCGTTCTCCCCTCCCTTCCGTTTTCCGTCCTCTTCCTGACTTGCATTTTTATGCATCATTTCTGTATATAGCTGAAATAGGCTGCATAGACCTTCTCCGGTCTTCGCTCCCGGGCGAGCGCCGGATACATGCCCGCCGCGAGCAGAAGGAACAGGGATTTCTCCCCGCCTCCTACGGAAGGTTCACGATAAAGGCCGCGCCCTTCCCCGGTTCGCTTTCCGCGTGGATCCGGCCCCGGTGAATCTCAACGATGGATCGCGCGATGGCCAGCCCCAGGCCTTCGCCGCCGGTTTCGCTGTTGCGGGAGGCGTCCGTCCGGTAGAAGCGGTCGAAGATCCGATCCAGGTCGCGGGATGCGATGCCCTCCCCGGTGTTTTCCACCCGCAGCTCGCATCCGTGGCTCCTCCGGCTCAGGCTGACCCGGATCGTCCCGTGCTCGTCGGAATACTTCAGCGCGTTGGACAGCAGGATCACCGTCAGCTGCTGCAGCATCTCCTCGTTTCCCACGCACCGGACATGCTCCGTGATCTCGGTTTCCATGTTTTTTCCCGCCTCGAACACCGTGCTCTCGAAGGGAAGCAGTACGGCCGTCACCGCTTCGCTCAGATCCATTTCCTTCATTTCCCGCTGATCCGTCCCCCGGTCCATGCGGGCCAGGGTCAGCAGATTCTTCACCAGGCTGTCCGTCCGCCGGACCTCGCTGCGGATATACCCCAGATATTCATTTTTCCCGATTTCATTCTCCAGCACATCCGCGTTGGCGGAAATGACTGCCAGAGGCGTCTTCAGCTCATGGCTCGCGTCCCAGATGAACTGCTGCTGTTTCCGGAACGCTTCCTCCACCGGGTGAATCATCCGGCGGATCAGCAGCCACGCTCCCAGGCTCAGCACCAGGCAGGCGATCCCCGCCACCAGGGCCGTCGTCCGGAGCACCTGCCGTCCCGCCTCCCATTCCAGCCGGGCGTCCAGGACAATCAGCATCCGCCCGTCGTCTCCGTCCTTCAGCCGGTAGAACTGGGTGTCGATCCGGCCCTCGCTTTTCCCTCCGGCCAGCACCTGATCCGCGAAGGCCTGCAGATCCTTCTGGCTGTAAAGATCCTCCCGGTCGCTCTCCCAGGAAGCGATCTTCCCCTCGCTGTCCAGCGTGATCGTATAATAATTCGACAGGCTGGCCACTTCCTGCCCCGTCAGGGCCCGGCCGCCCCGGGTCATCATGCCGCGGCCGCCGGCCATCCTCCCGTCGTTTTGCCAGCCGAGGCTGTTTTCATCCTCGCCGGGAGGCGTCCTGTCCTCCCCGTCCGGTTTGGGCGGCGGGGTTTCGAACCGTTCGGTCGGTTCTTCCTCCGTCCCATCCGCGCTCCGCCGAAGCGGCAGCGTGGGCCGCCGGCCGCTGTTTTCCGTCAGCACTTCCAGGGCGGCCGCCGCCCGGGTTTCGATGCTTCGGTTGTTAAACTCGTTGATGGCCAGAACGATGCCCGCCGAAACGATGACCAGCACCCCGATGACCAGCAGCGTCATCCGCATCCGCAGTTTCCGGATCATTCCGACACCTCCAGGGAATAGCCCATCCCTCTGGCCGCCTTCAGCCGGACGGTCGAGCCCAGAAAGCTCAGCTTCTTCCGCAGGAAGGAGACGTAGACCTCGAGATTATTGTATTCCGCCTCGCTGTCATACCCCCAGACCCGCTCCTGGATCGTTTCCCGGGCCAGAATCTGCCCCGGGTTCCGAAGAAAGAACTCCATCAGCTGGAATTCCTTCGCCCCCAGCTTGATTTCCTTGCCCGTGGCGCCGCAGCGGAGCTTCCCCTCCTCCGGAATCAGCTCCACGTCTCCGGCCGCGAGGGTCATCCGGGGCGCCGCGTCCCCCCGGCGGGTAATGGCCTTCAGGCAGGCCATCAGCTCCGGCGTCTCAAAGGGCTTGGGCAGATAGTAATCCGCCCCGCTCTCCAGGCCCTGCACCCGGTCCTCCAGCCCGCCCCGGGCTGTCAGCATCAGCACGGGCGTCCGGATCTTCTCCGCCCGGATCCTCCGCAGGATCTCGAATCCGTCCATCCCCGGCAGCATCACGTCCAGAATGATCGCGTCGTACGCCCCGGTCAGGGCGTTGTCCAGCCCATCTGGGCCGGTATAGGCCGCGTCCACCTCGTACCGTTCCTTCTGCAGCAGCTTCTGCACCGCCGCGGACAGCCTTTTCTCATCCTCCACCAATAGAATCCGCATCTTTTTTCTCCGTTTCCACGCTTTTCCTGAAGGCTTCCGCCTATACTATGCTGTTTTCCGCCGGACTTGTCAAGCCTTCCCTCACCCGCCTGTCCGGCTCTTCCTCCGGGCCGGTCCCGTCTCCTGTCCCCTGGAATTTCACTGCCCGCGGCTCGCTTCCGGATCCCGGTTCCCCGAAATACGAAGAAAGGCCGCGGAGCCTTTTCGGCAGCCGCGGCCGGGATAGCCTGGGATGTTGTTCATGGAATCGGGATCATTCCGCCGTCTTTTCGCCAGTCGCCGCAGCGCTGTCCGCCGTTGTTTCAGCAGTCTCCGCTGCGGCCGCCGTCTGCGCCGCCGCCACCGCGTCCGCCTGCTCCTGGGTCAGGACGCCGTCCTCCACCAGTTTCTTCAGCAGGTCGTCCTCCTGGGGCGCCTGGCCGTTTTCGCCTTCCGGCTTCTCCGGCGGGGTGGTTCCCTCCGCTCCTTCGGGCATCGCGGGAGGCGTGGTGCCGTCCTGCGCCTGGCTGTTGGCCGCGCCGTTCGGAGCATGCTGCTTCATATAGTCCATGATGGCGTTATAGGTGTTCTGGTCGATGACGCCGTTCTTCAGCAGGTTCTCGAAGGAGCCCTTGCCATTCATGCCGCGGGCGTCTTTGCCTCCGCGATGGCCGCCCATTTTTCCCTGGGGAGCCATGCCTTTCTGGGGCACCTGCTGGCCATTCTGGGTCGTGGCGGAGCTGCCCGCGTCCGTCCCGCTGCCGGTGTTTTCAGGGGTC
>CAMOGC010000059.1 GCA_946613955.1 uncultured Clostridia bacterium | reverse complement strand
CCCAGATGAAGGTATAATTGCTGGTTCCGGCGCCGGAATGGATGGACCAGGAGGGAGAGATGACCGCCTGTTCATTCTGCATGACGATATGGCGGGTTTCCTGCCCTTCGCCCATCATGTGGAAGACCACGTTGTTTTCCGGCACCTCGAAGTAGAAATAAACCTCCATGCGGCGCTCATGGGTATGGGAGGGCATGGTGTTCCAGACGGAGCCGGGGGCCAGCACCGTCATCCCCATGCTGAGCTGGCAGGTCTGGAGGACGGAGGGGTGGATGAACTGGTTAATGGTCCGCTGGTTGCTGGTTTCCAGGGCGCCCACGGGGCGCTTGGCCGCGTCGGCGATGCGGATGAGGCGGTTTTCATAGCTGCAGTGCGCCGGGGCGGAGACGAGATAGAACTTCGCCGGGGCGGCGGGATCGCAGCTTTCGAAGAAAACTTCCTTCGCGCCGCGGGTCAGATACAGGCAGTCCTGATAGCCCAGGGCGTAGACCTGCCCGTCGGCGATGACTCTTCCGGCGCCGCCCACATTGAACATGCCGCATTCCCGGCGCTCGAGGAAGTAGTCCGTCCCGAAATTCTTCCAGATGTCGATGCCCTTGTCGATGGAAAGCTTTTCCTTCACGGGCATGATGCCCAGGACGACCATCCGGTCGACATGGCTGTAGGTGGCGGAAACCTCATCCGGCCGGAACAGGTTTTCGATCAGGAATTCCCGGCGGGTTTCCTCGGTCGTATAGCGCTTGAAGTCGCGCTGATTACAGGAGTAACGGATGTCCATAAAGCAAATTCCTCCTTCGGAATAATGGGATACGTTTTCATCAGAGGGCCTGCTCCACCTGGTCGCCTTCGATGCCTTCCATGACGACGCCCTCCACCGTCAGCCTGTCCACCCAGGCGGCCATGAGCCCCCGGTTATGCACCTCCGGCACGCCCTCGGCCATGGCGGGCACCATGGGATCGGCGCCCGGGAGGAAGGAGAAGCGGCAGTCCCGCAGGGTCAGGCTTTGGACGGGGCGCTCCGGCAGGCCCAGAACGTAGCCGACGCACGCCCGGCAGGCGGAGGCGTTCACCCGCTCGAAGACGATTTCCCCCAGGGTCGGGGTCGTGTCGTCCACGGGCCATTTTTCCCGGCTGCGGACCCATTCGGAATGCCCGTCGGGATCGCAGAAATACATGCTGTTGACCACCAGGGGAACCTTGACCCCTTCCATGCGCACGTCCTCGAAGCGGATGTTGTCGACGACGGCGTTTTTCCCGCGGCCCCTTCGGGTTTTGATCCGCAGGCCCCGGTCGTTTCCCCGCATCCAGCAGTGGTGCACCCGGACGCCAAGGACGCCGCCGGCCATTTCGCTGCCGATGGTCACGCCGCCGTGGCCGTCGAGCATGGCGCACCAGGCGATTTCCACATCCCGGCAGGGCACGTGGTATTTCGCTCCCTGCCAGATTTTCCCGGATTTGATGGCGACGCAGTCGTCCCCCACGGAGAAGCGGGCGCCCAGCAGCCGGACGTTTTCGCAGCTCTGGGGATCGAAGCCGTCGGTATTGGGGCTTACGGCGGGGGCCTCCACGGATATATTAATAAAGGAAAGGTTTTTGCTGAAGGCCGGATGCAGATTCCAGCAGGGGCTGTTGCGGAAGGTGATCCCCTGAACGGTGATATCCTCGCAGTCCTTGAGATAGAGCAGGTGCCCCCGCCAGGCGAGGCGCTTCTTCTTCAGATCGATCCACCAGTCGCCCTCGGAGGCGCGGCCGTCCACCACGCCCTCGCCGACGATCCGCACGTCCTTCACGCCCACCCCCGTCAGGGCGGAGCCGAAGGTATCCAGCGGATTGCCCTCCCAGGAGCCCAAAAGAAAATCCGCGTCCCCGCCGGCGGCATAGGTCTGCCCCGGGAGAATGGGGAAGCGGTTTCGATCGGTCAGAAGCGACAGGGTGGCGCCCTTTTGAAGCTCCAGGGTGATATGACTTTTCAGAAAGAGGGGGCCCGTCAGATAATTCCCGGCGGGAACGAGCACGCGGCCGCCTTCCGGGCAGCAAAGAATGGCAGCCTGGAGGGACGGGGTATCGTCCCGCGCCCCGTCGCCCAGGGCGCCGAAGCGGCGCACATCCAGGGAGACGGATTCCGCCCCTGTCCGGAAGGACAGGGTTTCCTCCCTTTCGGGGGAGGAGAGGGAAAGGACGTAATCCGTTTCCGGCAGCAGATCAAAAAGGGAAACGACGCTGCGCCTTTCCTCGCCCAGGGGCGCTCCGTTCAGAGACAGGGAAACAGGGACGGAGAGGAAATAATCCCCTTCGCCCTCCAGAAGGACGGAAGCGCTGCGGGCGGAAACGAAAAGCAGTTTCATGACGGTTTCTTCCTTTTAGATTCCGTTTGTTTGATTCCGTTTGTTTCGGGAAGGGGCGGGCCGGAGGCTCACCGCCGGAGAAGAGGGGCAGGACGCCGGGAACCGGAGAGATCATCAGACGCCCAGATGCGGCCGGGAGCGATGAGAACCGAACCGATCCGGCGGCAGGAGCCCCAGGGCCAGGCCCTTTTCGACCAGGCGGCTCCCGAGCGGACTTTTTTCCGCCGAGGCCGGGCCGGCCTTCAGCATCCTTTCCCGGAAAAGATCCCCCATGGCGCGGAAATGCTCGTAGAGCTGCTCATCCAGCGTCGCGCGGCAGTCGGCCACCGCCTCCAGCCACAGGGCCGCTTCGCCGGAGAAGGGATCAGCCCCCTCGGCCGGAGCGGCTTCCCGGAAAAAGGCGACCAGGGGCCCCAGATTCGCGGGATAAGCCCCGCCATTGAGCAGGGAGGCGCCGCCATGGGCCGCAAGATACGCGGAAACGGAAGGGGGAACGGGCTGATTCAAGACCGGACACCTCCAAAGGGCGGAAGAGATAAAATCGAACCCAAACAGGGGATGTAAGCACTTACTCACAGTATATCAGGGAAAGGAAGGAAAAGCAACGGGGAATTTCAGCTCTTTTCCGGGGCACCGGGGGAGGGTTTTTCCCCGGATCCGTCCGCCTCCTCCGGAAGCGGAGCGGCCTGGCCCGCCAGGAGTTTTTCCTTTTCCCGCTGGACCAGCTTTTCCGCCACCACCTTATAGATGAAGGCCGTCAGGGGGACGCCGATGAGGATGCCCATGATGCCCGCCATGCCGGAGCCGATGGTCACCGCCGCCAGGCTCCAGATCGGTGGAAGCCCCAGGGACTGGCCCACCAGCCGGGGGAAGACCAGGGTGCCGATGGCGTTCTGGAGCACGACGATAAAGATCAGGAAGAAGAGGGCCATATGGGGCGCGTCCGCCAGGATCATCAGGGTTCCCAGAATGGCGCCGATGTAGCCGCCGACAATGGGCAGCAGGGCGCAAAAGCCGTTCAGGGTGCCGATCATGCTGGCGTAGGGGAAGCGGAAAAGGTGCATCAGCACCGTTGCGGACACGCCAATGATGAGCGCCTGGGAGGCCTGGCAGACGATAAAATCATGGAAGCATTTATTGAGAAGGGAGGTGTAATGGAAAAAGCCCTGCTGGCGGGCTTCCGGCAGGAAGGCGCGGACCAGCCGCCGGAAATTCCGGCGGATCCGGTCCCGCCCGGCCAGGAAATACGTCATGAACATGACCCCGAACAGAAAGGTCGACAGGACGGAAAGGGCGGAGCCGGCGGTGGTGGTCATGCTGTTGAAAAGATCATCGCTGTTGACCAGGGACACCAGCCGATTGATCCAGTCGGTCCAGTCGATCTGGCGAAGGGTCTCCATGGTATCCGGAGGCACCAGGTGGGCCAGGAAGGGCTGGTTGATCAGAAAACGGATGCCGGAGGGCACCTTGTCCAGCAGGGCGATGACGCAGGCGGTCAGCTGGGGGCCGAGAAAAAAGAAGATGAAGACGAGGACGGCCAGCAGCAGAATGACCGCCAGCAGGGCGCAAAGCCCCTGATGCAGGCGCTTGCTTTTGATGATTTTCGCGTTATAGAGAAAATCATTCCGCTCGAAAAAGCGGAGCATGATGTTCATCAGATAGGCCATGATGACGCCTACGATCAGAGGACCGCAGGCCGCCCGGAACTGGTCGGAGACAAAGAGATAGAAATAGATCGCCAGAAAAAGCAGAAACCCGCCCACCATCCAGCGGAATATACGCTTCCGTTCAGACGTCATGGCTCTTTCCTCCCAACCGCCGGAGATACCGGCGCTTTTTTCATATCCTCATTTTACGGCCCGGGATCGTTTTCCGCGGGGCTTCCGTTTCGCCTTTCCCGGAAGCCCCGCGGCCTTCGCCAGGCTCTTCTGCAGAGAAATTATAGCGCGGCGGGGACGGGGTTGCAAGGGAAAACTGTTTGACAGCGGGTAGGAAAACTGATAGGATTCTCCCGGAAACGGCAGGCGGAGGAGCGGCGCTCCGGGAAAAGCGGATCCACTCCGGGGATGGGCTTCCGAACGGGCCGCGGGCCTGTCCGCCGAGGGCAGGCTTTTCGGCCGGCCCGGGTCGCCGCTGAAGGCGCCTTCCGAAAAGAAAGAAAAGAGGTCCTTTGTGTTGACGGAAAAATGGAATGCCCGGGATCTGGCGCTGATGGCGGTGTTCGCCGCCCTGTGCGCGGTATGCTCTTGGATTTCGGTTCCGATTCTGGCGGTGCCCTTTACGCTGCAGACCTTCGCGGTCGAAATGACGCTGTTTTGCCTGGGCGGGAAGCGGGGCTTCCTGGCCATCGGGGTGTATCTTTTGCTGGGCCTGGCGGGAGTACCCGTGTTTGCCGGCTTTAACGGCGGGGCGGGATACCTTCTGGGCCCCACGGGCGGATACATTCTGGGCTTCCTGATTTCCGCGCTGATCTGGATGGGAATGGAAAACCGGGTTTCCGGCATGGGCGGCCGGCTGGCGGGCATGGCCCTGGCCATCGCCGGATGCTACGCGGCGGGAACGCTTTGGTTCTGGTTCTTCCGGGGCCGGGGAAACGCCATGAGCCTGATGGACGTGATGAAAATCTGCGTGTTCCCCTTCCTGATTCCGGACGCGGCGAAGCTGCTGCTGGCGGAGCGGGTCTCCGACCGGGTGGCCCGGGCCGTCCGGCTGAGCAACTGAGGAGGATAAAACGATGCCGGACTGCGCGGCGCACTATCTTTTCGGCCAGGAGGTTCGGGAGCGCCTTTCGCCGGACATCCGGGACAGGCTCCTGGACACGCCCTATACCTTTGCCCTTTACGGGCCGGACATCTGGTTCATGTATCAGATCTGGAAACGCCGGCAGGGGCGGGGCCGCCGGATGCATACGACGAAAACCGGCGCGTTTCTGCTGGCCCTGGCGGACCGGGCGAAGGAGGGACAGGCCCGGGAGGAGGCTTTTTCCTACCTGGCGGGCTTCCTCTGCCATTACGCCCTGGACGGGACGGCCCATCCCTACATCGTCTGGGAAACCACCCGGACCTGGCCCACGAAAAGGGCGCACCGGGATTTTGAGCACGCGCTGGATATTAGCCTCCTGATCAAAAAGGGCGTCTGGGGGGAGAAACATCCCCTGACGGATCACTATTTTCCCTCCCTGCGGCTGCCGGAAAGCCTGGGGCCGGAGCTGGAGGCCGCCTACGGGCAGGTGTACGGATGGAAAAACGTCCGGGACGCGCTGAACCGGTGCTACCGGATGTATCGGATGCTGTATCGGGAGATGGAAAAGCCCGTGTCCTTCCTGACCGGGCTGGTGCGGATAATGCCGACGGACGGGATGAAATCCATCCCCTACATCCGCTCCGCGTTTCTGGAAAGGGACGTCGAAAACGAGAAGCACCGAACCTGGCAGGCGCCCTATTCGGGCGGGTTTACCTCCACGGAAAGCTTCGCAGACCTTTGGGGAAAAGCCCGGGAAGAGGCGGTTCGCATGATCGGCGCCTGCCGGGCCTACGCCTTCGGGGGGACGATGAACCGGGAGGAGCTGGCGAAGGTCATCGGAAACCGCTCCTATCTCAGCGGGCTGGACGTGGAGGATCCGCGGAATCTGGAGCTGCACAGCCTCCGGCCGCCGAAGGACTGAAAAGCCGCCCGGGGAATGAAAAAAGCTTGCCGCCCTACCAAAACGGGGCGGTTTTTTTCCGCCCTTCGCGGGGCTTCCCGGAGCCTTTGCCCGCCCCGCGTCCCCCTTGTCACGGGACGAACGCGGCGAAAAGGAGGCATGATTTCAAGAAAATGGATTTCTTCAAGGTTTCTTTAAGCTTTCCGAGTATGATCATACCTGTCCGAAGGGGAAAGGCCCCAGAGGATGGGCGGAGAGAATCCGCCGGGGAGTTTTTGAGAATGAAAGGGGAATGAAACCATGAAGATGAAGAAATGGATCGCGGGAATGCTGGCGGCCTGCCTGATCGTTCCGGCGGCTGCGGTTTACGCGGAAGATGAAGCAACAGAAGAGGCCGCAACGGCCCAGACCCAGGAGATGCCCGGCAATCCTCCGGACGGGATGCCCGGCAATCCTCCGGACGGGATGCCCGGAACGCCGCCCGACGGGATGCCCGGCAATCCTCCGGACGGGATGCCCGGCAATCCTCCCGACGGCATGCCGGGCGGAGGCCCGGGCGGGATGCCCGGCGGGGCTTCCCAGGCGGACCTGACCTACGCGGCGGCCGTGGAGATTACCGCCGCCGACGCCCAGGAGGATCAGACCTATACGGCCACCGAATCGGATCAGAACGCGCTGCTGATCAACACCGGGGACGCGGTTTCCGTCACCAACCCCACCGTTACCAAGACCGGGGATTCCGACGGGGGCGACAGCTGCAACTTCTACGGCCTGAACGCGGGCATCCTGGTCATGGGCGGGGCCAACGCCACCATTACCGGAGGCACGATTGAAACCTCCGCCAGCGGCGCCAACGGTGTTTTCTCCTACGGCGGAAACGGCGGAAAGAACGGGGCGGAGGGCGACGGCACCACCGTGACCATTACCGATACCACCATCACCACCACCGGCAACGGCTCCGGCGGCATTATGACCACCGGCGGCGGCATTACCTATGCCACGAATCTGACCGTGACCACCAGCGGCGGCTCCTCCGCCCCCATCCGGACGGACCGGGGCGGCGGCACGGTTTATGTCAGCGGCGGCACCTATACCTCCAATGGCCTGGGCTCCCCGGCGATTTATTCCACCGCGGAAATCCATGTCGAAAACGCGACGCTGGTGTCCAACCTGTCCGAGGGGGTTTGCATCGAGGGCAAGAACTCCATCGAGCTGACTAACTGCGACCTGACGGCCAATAACACCCGGATGAATGGCAACGCCACCTTCCTGGACACGATCATGATCTATCAGTCCATGTCCGGGGACGCGGACAGCGGCACCTCCTCCTTCACGATGAAGGGCGGCAGTCTGACGGGGCTGAGCGGACATCTGTTCCACGTAACCAATACCAACGCGGTCATCAGTCTGAGCGGGGTCACCCTCTCCAACGCGGACGACGTGCTGCTGTCGGTATGCGACGACGGATGGAGCGGCGCGGGGAACGTGGCCACCCTCAATGCCGACGCCCAGAGCCTGAGCGGGACGATCCTGGTGGGGGACAACGCGACGCTGACCCTGAATCTGGCCAACGGCTCCACCTTCGAGGGAAAGATTGACGGGAACATCGTCAATGCCAAGGGAACGACGGTCTCCACGGAAGTGGGAGAGGTCAACGTAACCCTGGACGACAGCAGCACCTGGACCCTGACGGGCGACACGGCCATCACGACCTTCAGCGGCAACGCGGCCAACGTGGTGACCAACGGCTATACCCTGACTGTGGGGGGCAGCGTTCTGGAAGGCACCAACTGACGCGGATGCCATCCGCCAGACAGGCATCCACCCATACACTCCCGGCTCCGACAGATGTCGGAGCCGGGTTTTTTACGGCGATCACGCGTCCGGCCGCTGCGCGCGGCGGAAACGAATCCCATGGGGTTCCGGATCGGCGGCGGGGCGTTTTGCCGGACGGAAGCGGGGCGCCCGGAAAAGAAGGAAGCCATTGACACCTGTGGAGATAGTCTGATAGAATACGCCTGAATCCGGAAAAAACAGAAATACCCGCTTTGCCCGGAAAAGAGGGGAGCGCAGGGAGCCTGGGAAAAAACCGGATAATAAGGAGGAAAAGCACATGAAAAAATGGATTGCCCTGCTTCTGGCCGCGCTGATGGTGATCTCCTGCGTATCCGCCCTGGCCGCCACCAGCATCGGGAACAACGCAGCCAGCTCTCTGTCGGACGTGAAGCCGTTCAAGTTCGAGCACAAGAAGAACGGGATCGGCCGCGGAGCCTGCCCGGTGTATTCCGCGCCCTATGAGGGAGCCTTCCGCGCCGCCAACGGCCGGGCCGTGGTCAGCACCAACGACTTTATCGATCTGGGCGGATACAGCGACAACGGCTGGCTGCTGGTCCGGTATGAAACCAACAAGGGCAGCTGGCGGGTCGGCTGGATCCCGCCCAAGTATATCAAGGGCGTGAAGACGGCCATGGCCCCCCATTTCACCTATATCCCGATGACGGCGCCCACCGAAATCTATGTGTCGGACAACAACCTGGCCCCCTATGACCCGAACGGCTATTTCGCCAAGCTGGAGGAGGGGGAGACCTTCTATGTCGTCGGGCGGTACAACTACTATGAATACGATCTGTGGTACATCGAGCTGACCGTCGACGGGCAGCCCGCCCGGGGCTTCATTCCCCACGATTCCATCTGATCCCGGAAATCAAAAAGGCCTTCCGCTTTGCCGGCGGAAGGCTTTT
>CAMOGC010000058.1 GCA_946613955.1 uncultured Clostridia bacterium | reverse complement strand
GCCGGTCGATCCGGGTCCGGATGGTCCGGAAGTTGGTCAGCATGCCGCCCAGCCAGCGGTTGTTCACATAGAACATGTTGCAGCGCTTGGCTTCGCTCTCGATGGATTCCTGGGCCTGCTTCTTGGTGCCGACGAACAGGATGCTCTTGCCTTCCATGGCGATGTCGCGCACGAAAGCATAGGCCTCGTCCACCTTGCGGACGGTCTTCTGCAGGTCGATGATGTAGATGCCGTTGCGTTCGGTGAAGATGTACTGCGCCATCTTCGGGTTCCACCGGCGGGTCTGATGACCGAAATGCACGCCGGCTTCCAGGAGCTGTTTCATGGAAATGACTGCCATTTGGGGTTCCCTCCTTGTTATTTTCCACCCCTTCCCCTTCCGGAGACCGGCCACCGCCTTCGCGGCACAAACGGTTCCAGGGGAAAGGTGCGTAATCGTGTGAATTTTAGCATACTCGCCCGGCGAATGCAAGACTTTCCCGACCGTTTCCACAAAAAAACCGCGGACAGAATCCGCGGTCAGGGGGGGATGGTCACCGGGCCAGGAATTCCGTCAGCTGCCGGTTGGCTTCCCCGACGATGCGGTCGATGCCCGCGTCCGTCAGCCTCTTTTTCAGCTCCGGCAGGGCCGTGTCCACATCCACCGCTCCCGTAAACAGGCTCCGGGCATACTGATCCTTGATGTTGACGATGGCGGAAAACTCCGTCGCCAGGCCGGATTTGTCGAAGGAGAAGCCGTAGAGCGGCGTCTTTTTCGACCGGGCATAGAAGGCGGCGAACCGCTCCCGGAAGTCGGCTCCCTGTCCCTCCTGGGGCGGCAGCAGGTTAATGTTGCCCAGGCCGTTGGTCCAGGGCGCGTAAACCGCCCGGGCGTCCGGATTGAACACCGCTTCCCCGTTTTCGTTGAGCGTGTAGTGGACGTTCTCGATTCCGTAATTCATCAGGGTCATGACATAGGGATCCGTGTTCAGCAGATTCAGGAATTTCATCGCCTCCTCCGGGTGCTCGGAATTGGCGGAAATGGCCATCATGGCCCCCTGCAGGGAGGTGTTGTCGATATAGGGCGCGTCCGTGCTCATGAGATAGGCGACCTCGATGCCGCGGGCCGCGGAGGTGGTCGCCTCGTATCCGTAGGTGGTGACCTCGGTGGAGATCAGATACCGGCCGCTGTTCTGCGCCCCCCGCCAGGCGTCGGTGGCCTGCTCGCTGATGGCGATGCTGGGATCCACGTATCCCGCCAGATAGTATGCCCGCATCTGCCGGGCATAGCGCTCAAATTCCGGCGTCATATACTTGCAGACGAGGGTGACCCCGTTGGGCCCGGGCTGGGAGCAGTCCTCCGGATTCATGTAGTAGCTCAGCACGCTGTTCCCGTCCCCGGAGACGGCGGGGGTCAGGTTTACGTTCCGCTCCGCCACGGAGGCCTCGAAGATGAAGGGGTAAAAGGGCTTACCCGTTTCCGCCTCCTCTCCGGCCTTGACCTTCGCGAAGATCTCGCCCCATCCGTAGAAACCGGCGTTTTTTACGTCCTCGAGGGTGTAGCCGTATTTTTTCAGCAGCGTGACGTTGACGTCCCAGGTGTTCATCTGGGCGTAATCCTTGAATCCGGGAACGGCGTAAATCCCTTCGCCGTCCAGGCCGGCCACCCGGGCGCCCTCCCACAGGATGTCCGGAATCGCCGCCCGGGCCTCCTGTCCGTATTTTTCCAGCAGATTATCCTCCGGGTCGTCCAGCCGGACATAGGCGCCCTTGCGCGCGTAGGCCGAATACTCGTTGGCCGTCCAGGAGCAGGTAAACAGGATGTCGTACTGGGAGCCGCCGTTGATCGCGTTGACCGCCAGCTCTCCGAAATTGGACCAGGTGCCCCAGACGGGCTTGACGGTCACCCCGATCTTTTCCGCCAGATAGGGATTGAGCAGCGCCAGCACGTCCTCATCCCGGGTCACGGTGCTTCCCTCCAGCAGAATCGTGATTTCCACCGGCGCCTCCGCGATCCCCGGGCAGGGAATCGTCGCCAGCATCATCAGGGACAGCAGGATCGAAAACAGCTTCTTCATGATTTCCCTCCGTTTCAGTCCGCAAACAGATACATTTATACCCTCCCCCGGGCACCGGATCGGTGCCAGCGCTGGAAGAACTCCGCAGAGCCTCTCCCTCCGGCCGTCCTTATTCCTTCAGGGAGCCCACCGTCATTCCGGCGACGATGTAGCGCTGGAAGAAGGGATAGGCGCAGGCGATGGGCAGAACGATAAAGACCACCACGGCCATCCGCATCGTCTGGCTCGGCAGCGTCCGCGCCGCCTCCGCCCCCAGGGAACCCATGAGCGCGGAGTTGCGCGCCAGAAATTCCGCGTTCCGCTGCATCTCCATGAGCAGATACTGCAGGGGGTACAGCTCCTTTTCCGTTACATACAAAAGGCACAGGAACCACTCGTTCCAGTATCCCAGGGCCGTCAGCAGCGCCACCGTCGCGATGCCGGGCTTCATGACCGGCATAACGATCCGGAGCAGCGTTCCGTATTCGCCGCTGCCGTCGATGGTTGCCGCCTCGATGAGGTCGAAGGGCACCGAAGTCCGGATAAAGGTCCGCATGACCAGGATGGAAAACGGGCTGACCAGCATCGGTACGATCAGCGCGGCGTAATTATTGCTCATTCCCAGAAAGTTCCGGCAGATAATGTAGGTGGGAATCAGACCGCCGCCGAACACCATCGTGAAAAACAGCAGGAACATAAAGCCTCTTCGGAACCGGTAATCCCGCCGGTACAGGGGATACGCGTACAGGATGCACATCAGGACGCTGATCCCCGTCCCCACGATGGTGATCAGGAACGAGTTGAAATAGCTCCGCCAGAGCAGATCCCCCATCCGGAGCACCTGCCGGTAGGCGTCCAGGCTCCAGGCCATGGGTACAAAGGAATAGCCCGCCAGATGAATGCTCTCCTCCGAGGACAGCGAAATGATGATCACAAACACGAAGGGAATGATGCAGATCAGGGAGAGCAGGGCCAGCACCAGATGGAAAAATACTTCCGTCCCCCATTGGACATGGTTGGCCCGGAACAGCGCGCTGCTTCGGTTGGCTTTTTCCGTCATGGCGTTTTCCCTCCCTTCTTCCCCGCTTCAGAACAGGCTGCTTTCCCGATCCAGCCGCCGGACGACGCCGTTGGCGATCAGGATGCAGATCAGGCCCACCAGATTTTGCAGGAATCCGGCCGCGGAGGACATGCCCACGTTCCCCGTCGTCGTATACGCCCGGTATACGTAGGTATCCACCACCTGGGTCACCGGGAGCAGCGGCGAGGAGTTCATCGGCACGGACCAGAACAGCCCGAAATCCGCGTTGAAGATCTTTCCGACGTTCATGATCAGCAGAATCGTAATCATGGGGCGAAGATGCGGCAGGGTCACATGCAGCATCTGCTGCCATTTGGTCGCCCCGTCCACGGCCGCCGCCTCATACTGGGCCTTGTCGATCCCCGTAATGGCGGAAAGATACAGGATCGTGGAATACCCCGTGGATTTCCACAGATAGCAGATCGTCAGGATCCACGGCCAGTATCCCGGGGTGTTATACCAGTCGATGGGCATCTCCCCCGCGGCCCGCTGCGCCCGGGCGATCATTCCGTTGGTGGGATCCAGAAAAGCGAACAGGAAAAACGCCACAACGACCCAGCTGAGAAAATAGGGAAAGAACATCATCGTCTGATAGGTTTTGGCCAGCAGCTTCTTCGTCAGCTCGTTCATCATGCAGGCCAGGCCGATCGCGATCACCATGCCCAGAACGATCCACAGCGCGTTGTATCCCAGGGTGTTGCGGATCATGCCGACGCTTTCGCCCGTAAAAAGGAATTCGAAGTTTTTCAGCCCGACCCAGGGGCTGCGGAAGATATTGACGGGAAAGGGCAGCTTCCGGGTCGGCAGCCGGTAATCCAGAAAGGACAGCACGATCCCGAACATGGGCAGATACCGCAGAAGGATCAGCCAGATCGTTACGGGGAGCATCATCGTCGTCAGCAGGAAGGTTTTGCTTTTCACCATCCGGCTGGCCCGGCTTTCCGGCTTCCGGACATACCCGGTTTCATACCAGGGTTTCTTCACGCGCTCCCCTCCTTTCCCCGCCGGTTCAAATCCGGGCGCGGCACCGCCGACCCCGAATACAGCCGAATAAGCCCCTTCCCCCGCAGCCCTTTGGGGGCCGCGCGGGAGGGTCCATCCGCCCCCCTGATTCAGTAAAACAGTCCCTCGAGAACTATTGCTTTCGAAAAGGCCAACGTTAAAATAATTATAAAAAAAGCGCCCCCGCCCGTCAAGGGGGGGACGCGCTTTTTTCCCGGTGCCCGCGCGGATAAATATGAAATCTGTTTTACGTCCGCTCTTCACGCCCGGGTTTCAGATCGCGGGCGCCTCGTCCTCCTTCAGCAGGGCGGCGCAGGCGGGGATTTTCCGCATTTCCTGTACCGCGAGGCGGCAGATGACATCCGCGCCGTATGCGTTAAAATGCGTTTTATCGTCGTGCCCCTCCGGGAAATCCGGGTTCTCCCCCGGCTGGAGGCGCACAAAGAGCTCGGCGGTCTTCTCCTCCCCCAGCGAAAGGTAATACGCCCGGGAAGCCTTTTTCAGGTCGGCCAGCGGCACGTTCTTCTCGGCCGCCAGTTTCCGGATCGCCCGGGCATATTCCCCGTGGGTATACAAAAGGCTGGTTTTCCCCGCGAAATAGCGGCGGCAAACGGGGGTAATCAGCACGGGCTGCGCTCCCTTTTCCAGCGCGCAGGCGCAGTATTTCCAAAGCTCCTCCGGGAAGGTGGTGTCCGGATCCGTATGACGCTCGTCGTCCTTCTCGTCATTGTGGCCGAACTGGATCAGCAGCAGATCCCCGGCGGTCATCTCCTTCTCCGCCGGCGCGAACAGCCCTTCCTCCCGGAAGCTTTTGCTGCTGCGCCCGCTCAGCGCGAGGTTGCGCACCCGCACGCCTTCCCGCACATAGCGCGGCAGCGCCCATCCCCACCCGCGGAACGGCGGCTGGCTGTCGTCGACCGTGGAATCTCCGATCAGAAAAATCGTCGGCATGGCTTTCCCGTCCTTCCCTGCTAATAAAATCACCCTGACCCGGTAGATGGATCAGGGTGCCTCGTGGAGCATAGCGGATTCGAACCGCTGACCCCCACACTGCCAGTGTGGTGCGCTACCAGCTGCGCTAATGCCCCGCGAACAGGGGATATCATAGCGCAGTTTTTCCGTTCTGTCAACCCTTTTTTTCAGTTTTTTTCCGGCGCTCTTTTCATCCGGAGCCCTCGGCTGTCCCGGCCCGGATTTCCAACCTTCCGACGCCGAACAGGCGCCTGCCAATCCCCGCGCTCCCCGCGAGCCGAATACCGGGTGCCCGGACGCGGACCGGTTCACGCCGCGCTCCGCGTCCTTCGCGCTTCCGGATCCCGGCTCAGAAATTCTTCGACAGGTCGTACCTCTCGTAGAATTCCTTCCGATAATCCAGCAGCCGGTCCTCGGCGATGGCCTGGCGGATTTCCTCCATCATGCGCAGCAGGAACCGCAGATTGTGGATCGAGGCCAGCCGGCCGGCGGTAATCTCCTTCGCGTTAAACAGGTGCCGGACATAGGCCCGGGAGTAGTGCCGGCAGGCGTAGCAGTCGCAGTTTTCGTCCATGGGGCCGAAATCGTGGGCATATTTCGCGTTTTTGACGACCACGCGCCCCTTCGAGGTAAAGACGGAGCCGTTCCGGGCGATCCGGGTCGCCAGGACGCAGTCGAACATGTCGATTCCCCGGATCACGCCCTCCAAAAGGCAGTCCGGCGATCCCACGCCCATCAGATACCGGGGCTTGTCCTCCGGCATGAAGGGCCGGATCTTCTCCAGCATTTCGTACATCACCGGCTTGGGCTCCCCGACGCTGAGCCCGCCGATGCCGTATCCGATAAAATCCATATCCCGCAGGGCCTTCGCGCTTTCGATCCGAAGATCCTCATAGAACGCCCCCTGCACGATGCCGAACAGCGCCTGATCCTCCCGGCTGTGATGCGCCTTGCACCGCTCCGCCCACCGGTGGGTCCGCTCCATGTTTTCCTTCGCCGTCTTCCAGTCGCAGGGATAGGGGGAGCAGACATCGAACGCCATGGCGATATCCGACCCCAGGGCCTCCTGGATATCCATGGAAACCTCCGGGGAGATGAACTTCCGCGATCCGTCCAGATGGCTCTGGAAGGTTACCCCTTCCTCCTTGATCTTCCGGATGCCCGCCAGGGAAAACACCTGGAAGCCGCCGCTGTCGGTCAGGATGGGCCGGTGCCAGTCCATAAAGCGATGCAGCCCGCCCGCTTCCCGGATCAGGCTTTCCCCGGGCCGCAGATGAAGATGATAGGTGTTGGAAAGCAGGATCTGGGTGCCGATTTCTTCCATTTCCCGGGAGGTCATGGCCTTGACGCAGGCGGATGTGCCCACCGGCATATAGATCGGCGTCTCGATATCCCCGTGGGGCGTATGCAGCACGCCCAGCCGGGCCCCGCTCTGGCGGCAGATATGTTTCACCTCGTAAGAAAAAGCCTGGTTCATTTTAACCTCAATTTCCTGATTGATCTGTGGGGCGGGCGCCTTTACAGATCCGGCAGCCCGTCAAATTCCCCGTCGGAGGGCTCGAAGGGCTCGTCCTCCTCGTCCTCCGCCGCCTCATCGTCCTCGTCCTCCCCCGGCAGGTTCTGCATCCGGCCGTTGAAGCTCTTCATGGCGGCGGCCGCCTGGGAGGACAGATGGAAGCGGGTGGGCTTCCTGGGTTCCTCCGTATCCTCCGGGATGGTCAGCAAATCCGCGTACAGGCTCCAGACGCTGCCCTCCGGCATCGCGAAGAAGCGCATGATCTTGTGGGTGGTCGGATGATCGAAGGTCAGCTTATATCCCCACAGGGCGATCTGCTGCCCGGGAATGCCTCTTCCGTACCGGTTGTCCCCCCACAGCGGGGCGCCGGCATGGCTCATCTGGGCCCGGATCTGGTGCTGCCTCCCGGTCTCCAGCCGGATGGCGCAAAGGGCCGTCCCCTCCCGCCGGGCGATGCATCTTCCGTGAAGGATGGCCAGCTTGCTGCCCTTGACATCCGCCTCGCAGACCACCACCCGGTTCTTGATCTCGTCCCTGACCAGGTAGTCCTGCAGGGTGAAGCTGTCCGCCACCTCCCCCTGCACGACGCAGAGATATTCCCGGCCCATCCGGTGCTCCCGCATCTGGGCGGACAGCCGGGCCGCGGCCTTGCTGGTCCGGGCAAAGACCATCAGCCCGCCGACGGGCCGGTCCAGCCGGTGCACCAGGCCGAGATAGACGTTCCCCGGCTTGTTGTATTCCTTCCGGATGTATTCCTTCAGGATGGACAGCAGATCCGCGTCCCCCGTGGCGTCCGCCTGGGAGAGCATGTTCGGCGGCTTGATGGCCACCAGCACATGGTTGTCCTCATACAGGATGTTTTCCGCAATATTATCCACGGCTCCACCTCCCGCTGGCGCCGCAGGGCAGCACGCCCCCGGCGGAAACCGGCAGGCAGAGCTCCTGGCTGTCCGCCCGGCCGCCATGGCGGGAAATGACGCATTTCTCGATCATGTTGCTCAAAACGCTGGCCTGGAACCCCGTCGTATAGCTGTTGATCAGGAAGAACAGCGCCTCTTCGCTCAGCGCCTCCGCGCAGGTATCCACCAGCCCGTACAGCTCGTTTTCCAGCTTCCAGACCTCTCCCGTGGGGCCCCGTCCGTAGCTGGGCGGATCCATCAGGATGCCGTCGTAGCGGTTTCCCCGGCGGATTTCCCGCTGGACAAAGCGCAGCGCGTCCTCCACGATCCATCGGCAGGACGTTTCCGGAATCCCGCTCAGCTCCCGGTTTTCCCTCGCCCACTGTACCATGCCCTTCGCCGCGTCCACGTGGGTCACATGGGCCCCCGCCGCCGCGCAGGCCGCCGTGGCCCCGCCCGTATATCCGAAAAGATTCAGGATTTTCAGATCCTTCCGCCCGCTTTCCCGGATCAGCCCGGCCATCCAGTCCCAGTTGGCCGCCTGTTCCGGAAAGAGGCCGGTATGCTTGAAACCCGTCGGCCGGACCCAGAAGCGTAATTCCCCGTATCGAACGGTCCACCGGTCCGGCAAATGGGCCAAAAACTCCCATGACCCGCCGCCCCGCTCGCTGCGGTGATAATGCGCCTGCGCCTGCTTCCAAAGGTCCGGCGCGGCCTTGGGCCAGATGGTCTGGGGATCCGGCCGGCGAAGGATCACCTTTCCCCATCGCTCCAGCTTTTCCCCGTCCCCGGTATCCAGCACCTCATAATCCTTCCACTTCTCCGTCAGGAACATGCGTTTCTCCTTGTTTATTCCTTTTCGCCTTCGCCTTCCTCCCGCCACAGGGGCAGCATGTCGGCGTGCAGGGCGATCAGCGCGCGAACCACCTCCGCGCAGTAGAGCCGGTCCAGCCCGCCCAGGGCCGGATCCTCCTCAACCCATTCCCGCAGGGCTTCCCGGTCTCCCTTCGCGGCCCGGGCGGCCAGCCGGTTGGCCCGGTCCACCTCCGTCAGGATTTCCGCCAGTTCCGGGGGCACCCGGATTCCCTGATCCGCCCGTTCGCCCCTCTCCAGATGAAGGGAGGTTTCCACGATGGCCTCCGGCGGCAGCTGGGGCATCTCTCCCCGGTTTTCATGCGCCACCGCGGGAAAAACACCGCTTTCCTTCCGGAGCACCGCCAGCGCCAGGCGCATCGGCCGGATCGCCGGCGCCTTGGACAAAAGCAGCAGCTGGGCCATGGCGCCTTCCCGGGCGTCGGCCCCCTCCCGGCTGACCGTGTTCATATACAGGATCCGTTCCTTCCGCCGCTCCACG
>CAMOGC010000057.1 GCA_946613955.1 uncultured Clostridia bacterium | reverse complement strand
TCTCCATGAAGGACCGCATGTTTTCCGACCGTGTCTTTATCCGCAATCTGAGCAAGGTGGCCCTGCCCATCGCCGCCCAGAGCCTGATGCTTTCCGCCGTCGCCGTGGCGGACACCCTGATGCTGGGCGGGCTGGAGCAAAACGCCATGTCCGCCGTGTCCCTGGCGACCAAAATCCAGTTCCTCCAGAATATGCTGATTTCCTCCCTGATGGGTGGGCTGCTGACCCTGGGCGCCCAGTACTGGGGCAAGCAGGACCGCCCGGCCCTGAGCAAGCTGTTTTTCATTACCCTGAAGCTCAGCGGTCTTCTGTCCTTCCTGTTCTTTGTGGGCTGCGAATTCTTTCCCTCCGCCCTGATGAGCGTCATGACCAGCGATCCGGAGCTGAACGCCATCGGCGCCGATTACCTGCGCCTGGCCGCCTGGTCCTATCTGCTGACAGGCGTCACCCAGTCCTACCTTTCCCTTCTGAAGGTTTCCGACCATGCCGCGGATTCCGCCATCATCAGCTCCACCGCCGTTGTGGTGAATATCGGGCTGAACGCGGTCTTTATCTTCGGCCTGTTGGGCGCGCCGAAAATGGGCGTCCGGGGCGCCGCCCTGGCCACCCTGCTGGCCCGGGTCACGGAGCTGGTCTGGTCGGTGGCCCTTTCCTTCCGGAAAAACGCCCTGTCTCCGGATTTCCGTCTCTTTCTCCGGCGGGACGCCCGGCTTTCCCGGGATTATTACCGCTGCACCCTGCCCCTGCTGGGCGCCGGTGCCCTCTGGTCCGTGGGCTTCAGCGCCTACAGTGCCTTCATGGGTCATATCGATCAGGATGCCCCCGCGGCCAATTCCGTCGCGTCCTCGGTCATTGAGCTGGTCTGCTGCCTGTGCAACGGTCTGGCCACCGGCGGCGGCATTCTGGTGGGCAACGCCCTGGGCGCGGGGGATCTGGAAAAGGGCAAGCTCTACGGCATTCGCCTGCATAAGATGTCCTTCCTCGTAGGGGTGCTGACCTCCCTGGTCATGTTCGCCATTACGCCCCTGGTGCTCTCCGTCGTCCGGATGAACGATACGGCCCTGGCCTATCTGCGCGGCATGATGCTGGTGATGGCCGTCTATACCGTGGGCCGGGTCATCAACACCATTACCATCAACGGCATCTTTGCCGCCGGCGGCGACACTCTCTTCGATTTTTATTCCCTGGGGGTCACCATGTGGGGCATCGCCCTGCCCATCGCCGCCCTGGGCACCTTCGTTTTCCATTGGCCCGTCTGGGCGGTTTATGCCTGTACCTGTCTGGATGAGGTGGGCAAAATCCCCTGGGTCATGGCCCATTTCCGCCGCTATCTCTGGGTCAGGGATCTGACGCGGACCCGGAGAAACTGAAACGACCCCATACAGGAGAGATGTATTATGGAAACCCTCAGTGACCGTATGCGGCTCATGCCCCTGAAGGAGGGGGAAGCCCTGGATCTGGTGCTGAATCTGGCGGCGTGGCTGTCCGATCCCGCGCGGGCCGGCCGCCGGGAGGCGTTCGCTTCCTTTGGCCCGGAAAACATCCTCCTGGACGGAGAGGGCAGGCCCTCCCTCCGCCTTCGGGAGGACGCAGGCGATTCCCGGGACAGCCGCGAATGGGACGATCCCCGGGTCTCCCGGGGCATGCTTCCCGACAGGCCGGAGCACGATTTCTTCCGCCTGGGCATGCTGTGCCTGTATCTGCTGACCGGGAAAAGCCCGCTTTCCTGGACGGAGGACGGCGTCTTTTCCATCTTTCCCTCCGAGGGTTCCCTGATTCCCCTGGGACAATCGGTTTCCGATCCCGCGATGAAAAAAGCGATGGAGGCCCTGCTGAACGCGGACGGAGCCCGGCGGAAGGAGGGGCTGGCTTCCCTGGAGGAATACGCCCTCCGCCGCTTCCCCGGAAAGGCGCGGATCGCCTATCGCGCCGGCGGCCGCCAGGTCGGGGAAAAGGAGATCGATTTCCGCTGGCCCGACCGGGTGCGCTTTACCCTTCCCGCCGGCGAGGTCGAAGGAGGCTGGATCGCTCCCGCGGTGGATCTGGCCTATCATCCCGGCCTCCGGCAGTATACGCTGGAAGTGGCGCCGAAGCCCCGGGGCGAAATCTGGCTATGCGCCAATCTTTCCAGCCCCCTCCAGCTGGATCGGGTCTTCCGGCTGGACGAAGAAAAGAAAAACCGGATCTTCCGCCTTTCCGGCGTCGCGGATCGGAAATACCGGCTCATCGCCGCGAAGGCCGTCCCCGGTCAGCCGCCCGCCCTCCTGGCCCAGATGGATTTTCAGATCCCCTATTCCCGGATCGCCAACCGGTCCGCCAATCTCATTCTCGTTTATGATCCCGCCGGGCGGACCGTCTCCCTCTCCGTAACCGATGAGGGGCAAACGCGCTGGATCATCCGGGGGCAGATTTTCCGCCTTCCGGAGGGCCTGTGACCCGCTATAGCGTCCGGGCCCGCCTGTTACGCCGCGCCGCCGGGCAGGCATACGGAAATCCGCTTTCAGGGGAAGGCGCTGCTGATCGGTGTCCCCTCCCGGAAACAGGCGGAATTCCGGACTCATATCCGAAATCTGGGAGGAAACGCGTAAGATGAACACCGCCGTGAGCTATTTCCTTTCCGCGGACCAAAACTATCTGAAGCTGTGCCTTCAGGATCCCGTCCGGGTCTCCCTCTCCGCCGGGGAGCAAACCGCGGTTTTGGACGGGAGCGACAGGCCTTTTGCCCTCTTCCGCCTGGGGCCGTGGCTGATCCAGCGTCATCGGGAGGCCCTGTATCTTTCCCTGCTTTCCGCTCCGGCGGGGCGGAAGCCGGCCCTTTCCCTCCGCTTTTCCCCGCCCGGCTCCCTGTCCTCCCCCGAGCTGATCTTCCGCGGCGGCGGCGGGGATCAGGTCAGGCGCCTGAACAGCCCGGTCTCCCTCTCGCTTTCGCCGCAGGCGGATGGGACGGTGACCCTCCGCATCGAGGAAAGAGCCGACGCCCACGCCGGCCAGGCGACCGGCGATGCCGCGTCCTCCTCCCAGGGCGACGGGGCACGGACGCTGGATGAGGCGTTCCGGTCCCTGCAGGAAAAGGAGCTGCTCCTCTCCGGCGTCCTGGAGGATCTGGCGGATCTGAAGGAGGAAACCCGGGAAGCCCTGGCGGCGGAGCGGGTTCGGCTTTCGATGGACGAGGATACGCTGACCCTTCTGCGGGGCGATCCCCTCCTGAAGGCGGGAAGCGTCAGGGATCAGCTCGCCCATCTCCAGAGGGAGGCGGACGCCCTGGAGGCCCGGATGGGAACGATCATTCGCCTGCGGGAGAAGATCAGCGCCTCCGTGCACAACGCCATCGTGATCGGAAACGGAAAGATCTCGTCCCGGGAGGAAGCCGGAAAAGACCATTGAACCCCTCCGCGAATCGGGAGAGCCTATGCCGGGCAAAGCCGGTGCCCCTCTTTCAATCAATCCAAGGAAGGCAGTCTGACATGAATTCTTTTCTGGATAAGCTCCACAGGCAGTCCAAATCCTTTCTGCTTTACGGACGGCTGAACGACCTGTTCATTTCTCCGGATCTTCAGCTCTGCAGCCTGGAAAGCACCCTGGTCAAGCTCCTGAAGGCCCGGGGCATTGAGCATGTCATCTTTTACGGCAGCGAGGGAAACCGCGGCGGATACTGCCTGGATCCGGAAAGCGCGCGTTTCTTTTTCAGCGAGAATCAGCAGCTCCCCCTGCCTGAGCCATGGGATCCGTTCCGGGAGGAAACGGAGGGCGCCGCGCCTTCGTCCTCGTCCCGCCCGGTGGTTTACAGCCATCGCGCCTGGACCCTGGCGGCATTTTATGCCGCCGTCCGGGACAAAATGATGCTTCGAAACAGCCATATGGCCGTGGTTTTCTATAACATCATCAACACCCATCTGGGGGAGCAGCCGGCCCTTCTGGACGCCATTCGCCATAACTGGGAGGAAGCGGACACGGACAACCTCTGCCTCCTTCTGGCCCAGGATTCGGAAAGCAACACCCGGGTCATGCTGGACGCCCTGGCCCGCTTCCAGCTGTTGGACAAGTTTACCCTCGGATCCCTGAACGGCAACCCCCTGAATCCGGAAACCACCTTCCGGGTCGGCGCCCCGAATCAGGAGGAAATCGCCTGTCTGCTTCGCCGCCTGGCCCTGATCGGCAACCCCTCCGGCCGTCGCCTGCGGCTGGATTACGCCCGCCTGGACGATCTGGCGGAGGAAATCGTCTATTGTTCCCGGGCGGGTCTGGAAACGCGGAGCTACGGCGCCCTGCGGGATATCTGGAATCTGCTCTCCGCCTGGATCGACGAAAGCGCGGCCCGGGGCGAGTCCCTGCTGCTGACGCCGGATAGGGTGGACGCCCTCTGGCATCGCGGGCCCCGGGAAAAGAAATCCGTTCTTGAATCCCTGAACCGTCCCGGATGGGAAGCGGTTTACGAAAAAATGCGGGAAATCAAAAACCAGGCGGAGCGGGAAGCGGCGCTCTCGGCGCCCCCGCCCCGCCCCGCGCCGGAAGCGGCCTCTTCCCGCCTTTCCGCCGAGCCCCTCCGAAGCCGCCCCCGGCTCCGGCTGCCCCATTTCGTCCTTCTGGGGAATCCGGGAACAGGAAAATCCACCATCGCCCGGAAGATCGGCCAGCTGCTGCACGAGCTGGGCTTCCTGGAGGTGGGAAACGTCACCCGGGTCACCCGGGCGGATCTGTCCGATCAGTATCAGAACGGCCCGGCCCGCAAAACCCGGGACTGCGTGGATCGGGCGGAAGGCGGCGTGCTGCTCATCGACGAGGCCCATAACATCGCCTCCAACGATACAAACGCGGAGCAGGGCGGCATCGGCCGCTCCATCGTCTCCACCCTCTGCGACGCCATGACCGATCCCGCCCGGCATTTCTCCCTCGTCCTCGCCGGATACGAGGATCAGATGGAAAGGGTCTTCGCGCTCGATCCCGGCTTCCGGGGCCGCTTCGGCGAAAACGTGATCGTCATTGAGGACTTTCATCCGGAGCTGCTCGAAACCATCCTGCTCGAAAAAATCCGGGAAAACCGCATGGAGCCCGATCCGGAGCTGCTCGCGCCCATTCCCGGGGATCCCCGGGGCCGCACGCCCCTCTCCTGCGTGCTGGATCGGTATTACAATGAGCGAAACCGGGAGCGCTTCGAAAACGGCCGGGCCATGGAAAACCTGGCCCGCGCGGTCTGCAATCGGGTGCGCAGCGGCTCCGTTGTCCGCCGGGAGCATTTTGCCCCCAGCGGCATCTCGGAGGAGTGGTTCCGCCCCCGGGACGCGGAGGACAGCATGGAAGCCGTTCTCCGGGATTTCGAAAACAAGGTCGTGGGCATGCGTTCCGTCCGGAACATGCTGGCGGATCGGGGCCTGGCGGCCCGGGAAGCGCTGGAGCGCGGGGCCTCCGTGGAAAGCCTTCCCCTGCGGCCCCTGCTCCTGGTGGGCAATCCCGGCAGCGGCAAAACCATGGTTTCCCGCCTGCTGGCCCGGCTGTATTTCGGCCTGGGGCTTCTGGGAGCACGGGAGCCGGTCATCGTCAACGCCTCCGAGCTTTCCTCCCCCTACAGCGGCCAGGCGCAGCAAAGCATCCTGGCCCATGTGAAAAAGGCGCAGGATCAGAAGGCCCTGCTCTTTATCGACGAAGCCCATCAGCTGGCCCGGCCGGAGCTTCAGGGCGCCTTTCAGGCGCTCATGGCCCCCCTGACGGACGCGGCGCATCCCTTCCAGCTGGTTCTGACCTCCTATCCCTCCCGCCTGCGGGAGCTGATGAAAACGGATCCCGGCGCCATGAGCCGTTTCCAGCGGGTCGATCTGGAGGATTATTCCGGCGGGGAGCTCTTTGCCATCCTCCAGCGGATGATGAAAGCCCAGGGCCTCTCCGCCGACGCCGCCTGCGAAAAGCAGCTGCGGCGGCTCTGCGAGACGGTCTATGAAACCCGGGATGAGACCACCGGCAACGGCCGGGCCATGGAGCGGCTCCTGGAGGAAATGAACGCCCGCCGGCGCCGCCGCTGCGAGTCGGAGGGCGTCTCCTTCCAGGATCCCCGCAGCTTCGTCTTGATTCCCGATGATATTCCCCCGGAAAAGCGCTCCCTGATTCCGGATCGGGGAACCAGCCCGGAGGAGGAGATTCGGCGCCTGGCGGAGGTGGCCGAACGCCTCCGGTCCGAGCGCGTCGGCTGCCTGGAGGTCAAGGCGATTCTGGAAAAACAGATCCGCTCCCTGATCTTCAACCTCCGCTTCCCGGACCGCCGGAGGGTCGTGGAGCCCGGCCATTATTTCTTCATGGGCCATGCCGGAACCGGCAAAACCACCGCCGCGGAATTCATGGCCCGTTATATGGCGGAAATCGGCCTGGTCTCCGATCCGAAGCTTTATAAGGTTTCCGCCTCCAACCTGATCGGCCGCTATGTGGGCCATACGGGGCCCCAAACCCGGGACGCCCTTCTGGCGGGGCGGGGCCGGGTGATGCTGATCGACGAGGCCTACGCCCTGGCGGACCGGGCCGGGGACACCTCCAACTCCTCCTTCAAGGATGAGGCGATTACGGAGATCGTCGCCTTCCTGGATGACGAGCATTTCCGAAAAATGTCCTGCGTCGTCTTCGCCGGCTACGAAAAGGATATGGACGCCCTCTACGCCCGCAACGAGGGGCTGAAAAGCCGGATTTCCGAAGTCGCCTTCCCGGATTTTACCCTGGACCAGAGCGAGGCGGTCTTCCGCGCCATGATGCGGGGGGACGGCTACCGGATCTCTCCCGAGGCGGAGGAGCCCCTTCGTCGCCTGATCGCCGCGCTTTCCGACCGGCCCGCCTTCGCCAACGGCCGCACGATCCGCCGCCTCCATGATCTGGTTCGCGATCGGGCGGACAGCCGTGTGCTGGAAAGCGCCCTGTCCTCCGCCGCGGATCCCGGCCAGGATGTGGTTTTCCCCCAGGATGTTCCCGCCCTGGAGGAAGCCGTCCGGGCCCTGAATCTGTAGCCCTGCGCTGTACAAGAATGCGCCTTTGTACTATAATAGCCGTCGGAACTGAAAGAAATCGATGCCGGATAACCGCCCCATCCTTCCCCGGCGGAAGAAAGGGGAAGAACCCGAACAGCGGGCGGAATACCCGGATACGCCGATCCCGGCCATGAAAGGAGAGGAATCCCATGAAAACGACGCTTTCTTCCCTGTCCCGTTCCTTGCCCCAATCCCGCGAAACGCCCTCCGCCAACCTGGCTTTTCTGACCGCCGGCCGCTTCTCCGCCGCGCAGACGCCCATGACCGAAAGCGAGGAAATCGCCCAGCTGATGGAGGCGCTCAAGGACGACACGACCATGGCCGTGGATCAGGACGGAACCATCCATATGGATCAGCTGACCACCGGGAACCAGCAGAACATGACCGTGATGCCCAAGGGAACCTTCGCCCTGACCGAGAGCGAGGAAATCGCCCAGCTGATGGCCTCCCTCAAGGATCAGGACAGCAGCATGGGCCTGACGCAGGACGGAACCGTGACCCTGTCCGACGAGCAGGGCCTCCTGCCCCAGAATGTAACCGAGATGCCCAAGGGAACCTTCGCCGCCGAGCAGTGGTATAAGAAAAACCCCGTGCTTTTTCATACGGAAGTCAGCCTGATGCAAAAGCGGTTTCCGACGGCGCAGTATCGGATCCTGCAGGATGGCGGGGCGATGGTCTGGGTCATTAAGCTGAACATTTCCAAAACCGGTTTCTGCGCCCCCTGGACCTTCATGCTCCGCTACGAGCCGGATCATCCCAACAACCACAGCTACGGCGGCTCCATCCGGGTCATTCCCCTGAGCCCCACCCTGGACGAAATCAGAAAGCGCGCCAGGGACGCCGGCCGGCCCGGCGTGCCCCATCTTGTGCACGGAAAATATGTGGACGGAAAAGAGTATACCTTCCTGTGCACCCGCCGGGGCGAGGATGTGCATGACGGGGAAACCAAAGCCACCTCCGCCGCGCAGACGGCGACCTGGGCGGCGGACTGGGCCCTGCATTTTGAGCTGGGGCTCCGGGATAAAACCGTCTGGAACAATTGGTGCAACGATCAGCATTTCAAGCATCTGATGATCTGACCCGCGGAGCGGCTTTCCACGGGTCCTTTCTGTATCCGCCTGTTCTCTCCCATTCCGGAGGCGGGCGGCCTTTTCCGTGGCAGGGCGGATTCCATAGCTTGACACACGACGTTTTACCGTGCGGGAGGGCGTGCCATGAAAGATTCATTCGGCAGGGGCCGGGTCGGCCCCGATCTGATCAGAAGGTATTTTTTTGAACAGGAAGGCCCGGAGCGGGAAGACCCTGCGGGCCAAACCTGGGAGGACCGCTATGCTCGAAGCCGGCGCCTCCCCTCTTATGAATATGTGCCCTTTAACCCCCGGAATCCGGAATGCCTCCACGTGGTGCTTTCCGATCGGGCGTATAACGCCATTCTGGCGGAAACCCTGGCCTATGACCGGACGGAGACCGGCGGCGTCCTCCTGGGCCATATCTATAAGCGCGTCTGGTACGTAACCGATGTGATTCCCCCGGGCCTGCGGTCCGATCATACCGTCGTCCATTTCGAGCTGGACCGGGATTTCGTCAATTATCTGGCCGGCAAGGTGGCGGATGTCTATCTGTATAAGCCCTCCATCCTGGGTTTCTGGCATCGTCATCCCGGCAGCATGGACGTCTTTTCCCAGGAGGATTTCAGCACCATCTATGAAAACGAAATGGTCAGCCGCTTCGGGGTCATTACCATGCTCGTCAATATCGACCCCGCTCTCCGCATGACCTTCTATCACGCCCGCGACGGGAAGCTGATGCGCCTGCTGTATGATCATGGCAATGATTTTTTCCCGAAGGAGCTGCTCCAGCTCGCCTCCCCGGAGGTGCTTCTGCGGCGCCGGCCCGCCCGCGAGGGGGGCGCGTCCCTGGAAATCAGGGACTCCCGGGTGCTTTCGCCGGACAAGCTGCCCCGCAGCATCCATCCCGAGCCCGCCCCCGGGCCGGCGCCAAAGGAGCCCGAAGCCCAGACCGCGTCCGCCGAGCCGGCGGCCACGGAGCCCGAAGCCCAGATCGAAAAGAAAACCATCCCCATTCATGGCCCGGAGGACGACATCGCGGAAGCGCCGG
>CAMOGC010000056.1 GCA_946613955.1 uncultured Clostridia bacterium | reverse complement strand
CTGTCCTGGCTCAGAACCAGGGGAGCGAAGCGCTTCGCCGCGCTGTCCGCGTAAACAAAAGGACGGTTGTTTTTGCTGCCGGAAACGATGAGATGTTTGTTATGCGGATGAAAGCCGGCGAGAGTGAATTCCAACAGGCGGTTGCCGGGGATGACCCGGAGGTAAATGGAGAAATAAAACTGGCTCCACCATTTTCAGGATGGAGCCAGATTGGTCAGGTAAAACGACATGGGGAGCGGCGGTCGCTCCGGAGCAGTTTTGTCGGGGATTGTTCATCCAGGAATGTTCCCCGGGAATGATATCCGGGGGATGCGGAAGGGGAGTACCCTCGCCGCGTCAGCCATGATAACCCTTGGGATTAAGGGACTGGAAATGGTAGGTGTCGCGGCACATGTCCTCCAGGGTCTTTTCCGCCTTCCAGCCCAGCAGCTTCCAGGCCTTGGAGGGGTCGGCGTAGTTTTCGGCGATGTCGCCGGCGCGGCGGGGCGCGATGACGTAGGGGATTTTAATGTTGTTGACCCGCTCGAAGGTGTGCACCAGATCGAGCACGGAATAGCCCACGCCGGTGCCCAGATTGATGATCTCGCAGCCCGTCCGCTTCGCGGCGTAGTCGCAGGCGAGAACGTGGCCCCGGCCCAGATCCACCACATGGATGTAATCCCGGACGCCGGTTCCGTCCTTCGTCGGGTAGTCGTTGCCGAAGACGTTCAGATGATCCAGCTCGCCCACGGCGACCTTGGCGATATAGGGCATCAGGTTATTGGGAATGCCGGAGGGATCCTCGCCGATAAGGCCGGAGGAGTGGGCGCCGATGGGATTGAAATACCGAAGCAGGACGACGCTCCACTCGGGATCCGCGTGCGCCTGGCCCTCCAGGATCTTTTCGATCATGAACTTGGTCCAGCCGTAGGGATTGGTGCAGCCCAGGGAAGGCATGTCCTCGCGGTAGGGAACCACGGGCTGGTTGCCATAGACGGTGGCGGAGGAGGAAAAGACGATGCGCTTGACGCCGTGGGCCTGCATGACCTCCATCAGCGTCAGGGTCGTATCCAGATTGTTCCGATAATAGCGGAGGGGCTGGGCGACGCTTTCGCCCACAGCCTTCAGGCCGGCGAAATGGATGACGGCGTCAAAGGCGTTTTCGTCGAAGATTTTCGTCATGGCCGCCTTGTCGGCCACGTCCGCCTCATAATGGGGGATGGAGCGGCCGACGATCTTTTCCAGACGGCGGATCGCTTCAGGACTGCTGTTGACATAGTTGTCCACGATGACCGGGTCATGCCCGGCCCCGCAGAGCTCCACGCAGGTATGGGTGGCGATGAAACCGGCACCGCCGGTCAGCAGTATTTTCATGGGAGTTTTCTCCTTCTTCCGGTGTTTTTTCGAGGCCGGGGATCGCGCCCCGGAGCAAAAGCCCCGCGGGAAACCGCGGGGCTGTCCTGCATCAGAGGGCGGGGGGATAGGCGCCGCAGTCGTGAAGCTTCTTGAGCTCCCCGGTCACATAGGCCTTGTCTTCCTTATAAGTCACGCCGAACCAGATCGCGTCGGTGGAAAGCACCTGCACCTTCAGCCCATCCTGATGCATCATGGTATCCACCAGGGCGGGGAGAACGTATTCCTTCTTCAGGGGATCCCCGTCGGCGGAGAACAGGAAGTCCTTCAGATAGCGCTCGGCGGCGTCGAAGAAGGAAGGCGCGAAGCCCCAGAAGTTCATGGAGACCAGGGCGTTGGGATCCAGAATCACGCCGTTGGGGTCGTCGTTAATATCCCGGATGGTTCCATCCTCGAAGGGGAGGATCTTGTAGGTCTCGGTGACCTTTTCCAGGTTTCCTTCCGCGTCCTTCGTGCAGACGCCGCGGGTCACATGGCCGTTTTTGGAAACCGTGTTCTTCAGATAATAGGCCACCATGGAGGCGGTGTTGGGCTTTTCCTGCAGGGTCCGGAGGTTTTTCGCCATGGCGACGAAGGCGTCCTTGCCGTAATAGTCATCGGCGTTAATGACGGCGAAGGGCTCATGTATGACGTTCTTCGCGCACAGGACCGCGTGCACCGTGCCATAGGGCTTGGTCCGCTCCGCGGGGGCCTGGAAGCCGCCGGGCAGGGAATCATATTCCTGATAAGCGTAGGCCACCTGCACCTTCCTGGCGATCTTGTCACCGATCATTTCGCGGAACAGGGCGTCCATGCTTTTGCGGATGACAAAAACAACCTTGTCGAAGCCCGCCTCCACCGCGTCATGGATGGAGTATTCCATCAGGATTTCACCGTTGGGGCCGATCCGGTCGATCTGTTTGTTGCCGCCGTAGCGGGAACCGAGGCCTGCGGCCATGATCAAAAGCGTGGTATTCATTGTGCTCTTCTCCTCCTTTTTGTTGCCGGGGGTTGTGGTTCTATTTCGACAGGGGGCGGTATGAACCCCTGGGTCGAATCGCGCCGGAAAAGGACGGTCACCGTCCGCATCAGCAGCTTCACATCCAGCCAGATGGAAAAGCTTTCGATATACATCAGATCGAGCATGAGCTTGTCCTCGGGAGTGGTATTATACCGGCCCTCGATCTGGGCGTATCCGGTAATACCCGCCTTCATTTTTTCCCGATAGGCGAAATCGGGCAGATCCGCCTTATAGCGGTCGATATTGGAGATCATCTCCGGACGGGGACCCACCAGGGACATTTCCCCCATCAGCACATTCCAGAACTGGGGGATCTCGTCCATCCGGAAGCGGCGGAGCACCTGGCCGACCTTCGTAATCCGGGCGTCGTGAAGCGCGGTGGAAACCGGGTTGACCTCCCGGGAGGCCTCGGGCGTCATGGTCCGGAACTTATGAATGGAAAACTCCCAGCCCCGGATGGTCAGCCGCTTCTGATTAAAGATGACGGGCCCCCCGTCCTCCAGCTTGATGGCGATGGCGATGACCGCCATCAGGGGGGAGAGAATGACGAGACAGAAGAGGGAGATAAAGATATCGCCCAGACGCTTGGCCGCCCGCTGGAAGAAGGACATTTTGAAATACTCCATCTCCAGGAAGGGGGCGTCGTCCACGATGGCGGGGCGGGAATTGGCCAGGATGGTTTCCTGGAGCTGGGCCTTGCACATGATATCCTTCCGGAGATCATAGCACATTTTCAGCAGGACGGCCTTGTCGGTTTCCGGCATCTGGGCCAGAAAGATGACCTCGGCCTTGCGGATCTTCTCCCGGATTTCAGGATCGCTGTAAAGGGCCGCGCCCGTTACCTTCCACTGGAGCTGATACCGGGCGACCTTCGACCGGAGGGGCAGCTCCTGATCCGGGGAGCCCAGGATCAGCAGGACGGAACGGGGCGGGTGAAAACGGAAATACAGATCATTTCCCAGCCGGACGAAAACGATAATGATGAGCACCTGGATCAGCATGGCCAGCAGCAGATAGAGGAAATCCACGCCGAAGAGCACCAGATGGGAATTGTAATTATCGTTGACGTTCATGATCTCCAGCTGGAGATAGGAGACCAGATCGGTAATCACCGTCCCGGTAATGAGGGCCGAAATGACGGGCTTGGATTTTTTACGCCCCACATCGAAGCCGCCGTAGACCGCGTGCATGGCGATGATGAGGACAAAGAAGGTCAGCGAGGTCGTCGCCACGGTCCGGTTCAGGTGGCGAAGATAGATATTCGGGATCGAAAGACAGGCGAAAAAAACCGCGGCCAGCAGCGAGTAGAGCACCACGGTCATGGCGCCGATCGCCAGATCGGACTTGACCTGGTGAAAGGAGCGGGTTTTGATCGCCACGGGAATCATCCTCCTTGAAGAGCTGCGGAAAATCATATCATATTGAAGAGAAAAAGTCAATTTACGCCAAACGCCCGGTTCGCCCTCCGTTTCGAAGAAAACCCGGAAGAACGCGGCTTCCGGCGAAGGCGGGAGGGAAAAAACAGTTTACAACCGCCCGTGAAAATGATAGACTACTACCCTGAGCCGTTGCGCTCTTTTTCCGCACGCCCAAAAAGAACACGGGCGGGGAAGGAGGACGAAGGCAGGGGCTCATCGCGATCAAAGAAACGGCGGGATTTCCCGATGTCATGGCCGCGGCGCAGCGGCGGAAAGGGCGGTTTCCATGATCTTTGGACAAGGCGGGCAGAAGAAGAACAACCAGCAGCCGAACGCCCAGGGGGCCGGATACGGAATGCAGGGCGGGCAGCCGGGCTCCGGCGGCAATCTTTGGCAGACCGCGGGCGGAACGCCCATGCAGGGCTATCCGAACCAGCCCGCGGGAACCGGGTATGCCGGATACACGCCACAGAACGGGCCGGGGGGCTGGGCCCAGAACGGATACAGCGCGGCCGCGCCGGGATACGGACAGACCGCGGCCGCGCCGGGATACGGACAGACCGCGGCCGGGCAGACGGGATACGGCCAGCCCGCGGGCGGGCAGACGGGATACGGCCAGACCGCGGGCGGACAGACGGGGTACGGCGCCCCGGGATACAGCCAGGCCGCCGGCGCGGGAGGATACGGCGCGGGCGCGCCGGGATACGGACAGACCGCCGCCGGGCCCGCGGGATACAACCAGGCCGCCGCGCAGGGTGGATATGGCGCGGCCGCGCCGGGATACGGCCAGACCGCCGCCCCCCAGGCGGGATACAGCCAGGCGGCCGGGCAAACGGGCTACGGACAGAATCCGGCCGGGGGGTACGGCGCGGCCCAGGGATATCCCCAGATGAACCCGGCGGGATACGGGCAAGGCGCGGGCGCGCAGCCGGGATATCCCGGCGGAGGATACAACGCCTACGCGCAGATGGGGCGAAACCAGCCTCCCGCGCAGCCGAACCAGAACCGGCAGATTCCCCTGAACGGCAGCGGATACATTCCGCCGGCGGGCCAGGGAGGAAAACGCCCCTTCGTCTTTGACGACATCAAGCTTATTCTCCTGAGCGTGCTGCTGCTGGCCCTGTTTATCGTCGGGCTGGCCATGAAGCTCCCGGCGCTGCTGTGGGTTTTCGTGGCCCTGTCGGCGGGCAGCATCGCGCTGTTCTGGATCCGGCCGCTGATCGCCAGGAATAAGCGGCTGTGCTTCACGATCGTGTTCGCGCTGCTGGCGCTGGTGGCGGTGCTGTCCGCATCGGGCGTCCTGGGCGGCAGCCCTTCGGGCGGAAGAGGCGCCGATCCTACGGCAACGCCCCCGGTCAGCCAGCCGTACGGAACGGGCAGCGGAACCAGCTCGGGGGCGGGCGTCGTGGTGGATCCCCAGACGGGCGAGGTGATCAGCTCCGTTCAGCAGCCGACGAATACGCCCATGGCGGCCACGGAAGCCAACGATACCGCCACGACGGATCGGCTGGAAAGCTTCTTCCGCTTCTGGAGCACCAATATGGTGGACGAAATGCTGACGCTGTGCCTTCCCTCCTGGCAGAGCGAGGAGGATAACCCGAAGGCCGCGCTCTTCGGCCTGATGGCCAACCGGACGCCGGTGGACTACATGGTGGAGCGGGTTTCCGGAACGGTGGACGATACCTCCCGGACGGTGACGGTGGTTTCCACGATGGACCGGAACAACGGCAAGGATCCGGTGAAATACCGGCTGAGCGTTCTGATGTCGAAGGAAGGCGACGTCTGGTATGTGGATCCGCGGAGCCTGAAGACCTACGAGGCGGCGGAGACCCAGGATCCCGCCACCCTGCCCACGCCCACGCCAACGCTGGTGCCGGCGGCCATCCCTTCCACCGTCCTGTATTACAACCCGGACGGGGGCACCAAGTATCACCTGGATCAGAACTGCAAGAGCACCCACGCCAAATATCTGCCGATGAAGGGGCATTTCACCTACGCGGAGGTCAACGACCCCAAGTACGCCTCCCTGAGCCCCTGCAACGTCTGCGCGGCGCCGCTGAGGTAAGGGCATGACGGACTGGCGGGCGATGGCGGAAAGGCTGCGGCCCCGGCCGGAGGGCGACTGCCTGATCGGTTTTTCCGGAGGGGCTGATTCGACGGCGCTGCTGAAGATGCTGATCCCGCTGCAGCGGGAGGGAATCCTTCGGCTGACCGCGATCCACGTTCATCACGGGCTGCGGGGAGCTGACGCCGACGGGGACGAGGCATTTGCCCGGAAAACGTGCGAAAAGGAGGGCATTCCCTTCCGGTCGGTTCGGGTCGATCTTTGCGGAAGAAGCGATGAGGACGCGGCCCGGGAAGCGCGATACGAGGCCTTCCGCGACTGCATGCGAAAGGAACGGATCCCTGTGCTGATTCTGGCCCATCATCGGGAGGATCAGGCGGAAACGTTCCTGATGCGGCTGATGCGGGGGGCTGGCCCGGAAGGGCTGGGATGCATGCGGCCCGAGGAAACCCGGGACGGATACCGGATTCTGCGGCCGCTGCTGGACTTTTCCCGGGATGAGCTGAGAGCCGCCCTGGAAGCGGACGGGCAGCCCTGGCGCGAGGACGGAAGCAACCGGGACAGCCGGTATTTCCGAAACCGGATCCGCGCGGAGCTCCTTCCCCGAATGGAAGCGATGATTCCCGGCGCCGCCGGGAGGATCGCCGCTGCGGCGGAGATGATCGCCCTGGAAGGAGAAGCGCTGGAGGGGGAAGCGGCGG
This sequence comes from uncultured Clostridia bacterium, assembly GCA_946613955.1. Next base: position 2,858 of record CAMOGC010000056.1, on the reverse strand, counting down.
CCTTTTTACGGGCGCACGCGGCCGAAGGACGGATCCGGCGCGCGCCCCTGCTGGAGGTGCCGGAGGCCCTTCGGCGGAGGATCGTCCGCCGCTGGTGGCGGGAGGCAGGGCCGAAGCTGCCGGAAAGGGAATTGAACCGGGAGCAGACCGAAGCTCTTTCACGCCTGATCCGGGAGGACGGGGCAAGGACCGTCAATCTGCCGGGCGGCTGGCGGGCCAGCCGGGGCCGGGAATGGATCCATCTGGAGAGCGGCGCGGAAAATCCGCCGGAGGCGGAGCTTTGGCGGGAGGCGGATATCCTATTCGGCGCATTCCGGTTGAAGACCGAGAAAAGCCGGGGAACCCCCGGGGACGGAAAACGCGAGCAGGAAGTGCCCGCCGGGTTTCCGGAGGGATGCGAAATCCGTACGAGACGCCCCGGGGACCGGATCAGACCCTTTGGCATGGCCGGGAGCAAATCGCTGCAGGATTATCTGACGGACCGGGGGATCGACCGGGCCTTCCGGGACAGGATTCCGCTCCTGTGCCGGGGGAAAGAGGTAATCTGGGCCGCGGGCGTCGGAGCGGGAGCCGTTCCGCCCTGGGATCCCGGGAAGAAAAACATCCGGCTTCGATGGGAAGGGGACATGCCCTGGGCCGGAGAAGGAGGAAAAGAATGAGCGGGAAGCAGGAAGGCCTGTACGGCGATCTGACATGCGTGCTGGTGACGAAGGAAAAGATCGCGGCCCGGGTGCGGGAGATCGGCCGGCAGATCACGCGGGACTACGCGGGGAAGGAACCGGTGCTGGTGGGGATCCTGAAGGGCAGCTTCGTTTTCTTCGCGGATCTGGCGCGGGAGATCGATCTGCCGCTGACGGTCGACTTCATGGCGATTTCCAGCTACGGCAGCGCCACGAAAACCAGCGGCGTCGTCCGGGTGCTCAAGGACCTGGACAACGATATTCAGAACAAGGATGTCATTATTGTGGAGGACATCGTTGATTCGGGCGTTACGCTGAATTATCTCCGCAACATGCTCGGGCATCGCGGCCCCGCTTCCATCCGGATCGTGACCCTGCTGGATAAGCCGGAGGGAAGAACCGTGCCGGATCTGACGGTTGATTACAGCTGCTTTGACATCCCGGATCAATTTGTGGTAGGCTACGGGCTGGATTACGACCAGAAGTACCGCAATCTGCCGGATATCGGCGTTCTTTCGCCCCGGATCTATAATAAATAAGGAGGACACGCGCTTTGAAAAAATCCAGGGGAGCCATCGGCTATGTCGCCCTGCTGGGAACGCTGCTGGTCATCGCCATTCTGCTCAACGGCGGGCTGAACCAGACGGTTTCCAAAAGAATTGAGTATCCCACGCTGCTGGAGATGATCGACCAGGGCAAGGTGGCCCGGGTCGCCCTTCGCAACAATTCGCTGGTCGGTCTGACGACCTCCACCAGGGTTTCCTCCATGGAATTCCCGGACGCGAATTATGATTTCGAGACCACCATCGGCGCCGACTTTCTGGACACGGTTCGGACGATGGAGGCCAAAAAGAGGGGCGTGGATCCGGATACCATCACGGTCAGGGATCTGAGCTTTGACCTGGAGTACCGGGCGCCTGTCTCCGTTCCCTGGTGGTATGAGTTTATTCCGTATGTGATCATGCTGGTGCTCATGGCCGCCTTCTGGATGTTCATGCTTCGCTCCCAGGGCGGCGGCGGCAGCCGGGGCGTAATGAATTTCGGCCGCAGCCGCGCCAGAACGCAGGATCCCTCCAAGAACAAGATTACCTTCGCCGATGTGGCGGGGGCGGACGAGGAAAAGGAAGAACTCCAGGAAATGGTGGACTTCCTGAAGAACCCGAAGAACTATACCGAGCTTGGCGCCCGGATTCCCAAAGGCGTTCTGCTGGTCGGCCCTCCCGGAACCGGCAAAACCCTGCTGGCCAAGGCTGTCGCCGGAGAGGCGGGCGTGCCCTTCTTCTCCATCAGCGGCAGCGACTTCGTGGAGATGTTCGTGGGTGTGGGCGCCAGCCGCGTCCGGGATCTGTTTGACCAGGCCAAGAAGGTGGCCCCGGCCATCGTGTTTATCGACGAGATCGACGCCGTTGGCCGGCACCGGGGCGCCGGGCTGGGCGGCGGCCACGACGAGCGGGAACAGACCCTGAACCAGCTGCTGGTGGAGATGGACGGCTTCGCCGTCAACGAAGGGATCATCGTCATGGCGGCCACCAACCGCCGGGACATTCTGGATCCCGCCCTGATGCGGCCGGGCCGGTTTGACCGGCAGGTGACCGTGAATTATCCCGACCAGGAGGGCCGTATCGCCATCCTGAAGGTTCACAGCAAGGGGAAGCCTCTGGCGGCGGACGTGGATCTGGCCAACATCGCCAAGCGGATGCCCTACGCCACCGGCGCGGATCTGGAGAACGTGATGAACGAGGCCGCCATTCTCGCGGCCCGGGGCAGAAAGAAGAAGATTGACCAGCAGCTGCTGGTGGACGCCATCGCCCGGGTCCAGATGGGGCCGGAGAAGAAGAGCCACAAGGTCAACGAGAAGGATCGCCGGATGGTGGCCTATCACGAGGGCGGACACGCCATCGTGGGCCATATGCTGCCGGGATGCGACGACGTTCATCTGATCACCATCGTTCCCCGGGGCATGGCCGCCGGGCACACGCTGGCCCTGCCGGCGGAGGAACATGACAATATCAGCCGGAGCGAGCTGCGGGATCAGCTGGCCATGATGCTGGGCGGACACGCGGCGGAGGAGGTGGCCCTGGGCGAGATCTACACCGGATCCTCCAGCGACCTGAAGCGCGCGACGGAAATCTGCCGCAAGATGGTGACCCAGTTTGGCATGAGCGATGAAATCGGCAC
>CAMOGC010000055.1 GCA_946613955.1 uncultured Clostridia bacterium | reverse complement strand
CCGTCCGCGCTGCCCGTCGCCGAGGAAGCCGCGTCTGTTTTCGCGGGCAGGTTGGCTTCCGGCACCGCGTCCGCCTCCGATACGGAGCCCACCGGCGCCAGGGTGCTTTCGGGCGTCAGGAAGCCGTCAATCTGTCCCAAAGCGTCCAGGACAGCGTTGGTCGTAAACGTGGCGCCGGAAATGGCATCCACGTCCCCCGCGGCCAGGGGCAGGGTCTTGCCGATAAACTGCTGGCGGAATTCCTTCGTCAGGGCCTTTTTGCCCATTCCCTCCGTCTCCGCGAAGTCGGCGTCGCCGATTTCCATGGAGGCGATGCTGCGGTTTTCATCGATGGTGACCGTTACCCTGACGGGCCCCGCGTAGCCGTAAGCCACGGCGGTATAGCGGCCGCCGCCCAGATCCTCTGCCGTGGAGGTGCTCTCCACCGTGAACCCGGCGGTTTCGGCCATGGCGCTCATGGCTTCATTGGTTCCCTTGACCACGGCCCGGGAGGTCACCGTCGCCCCGGAAAGGGCCTCGATTTCGCCCCCGTCCTTGGTCAGGCTGACCGGCGCTTTTTTCCCGGCAAACTGTGCCTGGAATTCCGGTTCCTTCGCCCGGGCGCCCAGCCCGGCGGTTTCCGCGAAATTGGCGCCGCCGACGCTGATGCCGGCGATGGTTCCGTCCGGCCTGGCCGCGACGGTGGTTTCCACCTCGCCGCCGAAGCCCTGGGTCGTGGCGGCCGTCACATAGCCGACCGGGTTCCCGCCCGCGTCCTTGCCGACGGACAGCCCTCCATCCAGGGCTTCAAACGAATCCGCGTCCGGCAGCAGGGCGCGCATGGTCGCCTGCGCCTCCCGGTTCGCGTTTTCCGCGATGATGTCCTTCGTTCCCATGTTGGTCAGCGCCAGCAGCACCGCCGCCACCACGCAGATCGCCGTCAGAACAGCCCATGCAGGTAAACTCTTCTTCATCGTTTTGATCCCCATCCTCCGGCCGCGGCCGGATAATCATCTTTCTCCGGCTTTCGCCGGTGATTTACGGTTTTATATAGGCCTCATATCCGGGGCTGAACAGCTGTGTTCCGTCGGGCTGGATCCACACGGCCACCGCGCCGAAGCGGTCCAGCAGCGCCTGGCCCTCCTCCCGGGTCATCAGGAAGAGGGAGGTGGACAGCGCGTCCCCCAGCCCGGAATCCGGACAGATGATGGTCACCGCCCGCCAGCGCGTCCCAGGGTACAGGGTTTCCGGATCGATAATATGATGATACGTCTTCCCGTCCACGGTGAACATCCTGCGGTAATCGCCGCTGGTCACAACGGCCCCTTTGGTCAGGTTCACCTTGTGAAGATAGGCATCGCTTTCCGAATCCGGATCCTGAATGCCGATCACCCAGGGCGATCCTCCCGGCTTAGGCCCGGTGGCCGCCACGTTGCCCCCCACGGAAAGCAGATATCCCTCGGGGAGGCCTTCGCAGATTTTCTGAACCGCGTAGCCCTTGGCCAGGGCCCCCACGTCGATCCTCGCCGCCGGATCCGTCAGCCGCACCGTCCGGCTTTCCGGATCAATCTCTATTTTGTCGAACCCCGTATGCTCCGCCGCGGCCCGCAGCGCATCCTCCTCCGGCAGGGCGGCGGCTTCGGGATGCTGGATTCCCGCTTCCCGGGCCTCATGCCAGATCGCCAGCACGCTGCCCATCATCGCGTCCGTCCTGTGTCCGGAAAAGTCGTCCACCTCCCGGGCGTAGAGCAGCAGGTCGATGATCCGCTGATCCACCGTCAGGGTCTCCCCCGGATGGGCGTTGACGCTGCAGAGGTTCACCATTCCGGGATACTCGTGATAAATATCGTACAGGTGGTCGTAGGCTTCCATTTCGCCTCGGATCCACTCCATCCGGGCATTGAACGCTTCCTCGCTGTCCTCGTATCCCGTCACGGCGCTGACCGTATCGAAATAATCCAGAATCGTCGCCTGATAGCGCTGCTTCTCCCCTCTGGCGACGCCGAAAGCCCCCACCGTCGCCATCGTCAGGATCAGCGCAAGGACGCTTCGCATGCTTTTCACCGTCAATAGTACCCCATTTCTTTATCCTGCTCTTCCGACCGCCCGGATCCCGCCCAGCGCGCGCATCACGCCCGCCGCCACCGCGGCCGTCGCGCATCCGCAGGCGGTCCCGATCAGCAGCAGATAGGGCAGGTAGGCCGCAATCTGGAGGCTGTGCATCAGCGCCATGGCCACCAGAATCTGGCCCACATTATGCCCCGCCGCGCCCAGCACGCTGACGCCCCAGACGCTCAGATGCCGGGATTTCCGCGCCAGCGCCATCACGACCATGGACAGAAGCCCACCGGCGAGGGAAAAGGCCAGCCCCGTCATGTTTCCGGAAAACAGGGCCGCCAGCAGGCATCGGGCAATCAGAATCATCGCCGCGTTTGGCACGGACATCATATACAGCGCAAACAGGGTCACCGTGTTGGCCAGCCCCATCTTGACCCCCGGCAGGGGGATCAGCATTTCCAGAGGGATCATCCGCTCGATCCAGCTCAAAGCCATGGCCAGCGCCGTCAGGATCGCCATGGTGGTCATCTCCCGCGTTTTCATGGCGCCCTCCTTATCGAACCACCGCGTCCACGTCGTCGTCGGAGGCGGCGGCCGCTTCCACCCGGATCTCCACCCGGTTCGGCAGACAGACGATGCTGCGGCCCGGGCGGCTGATCCATCCGGAATGCACGCAGTCCTCCCCGGGGCAGTCGCTTTCTGTAATGGCGGCCTTTCCCTCCCGAATGGTCACGGTATTATGATACGGGCCCTCCACCGCGAAAACCGCGTCCCCGGACAGGGGCAGCTCCCGGATCAGCTTTCCCTCCTGATAGATCCGAACCACAGCCGAGGACGGATTCCCGGCGGAAAGAAGGAAAAAGGCCAGCATTCCCAGCGCCGCCAGGATGACCGCCGCGATGGCGATCGCGTCCCCCCGGCGAAAGCGAAGGCTTTCCTTTCCCGTCATCGGATCCCTCTTTCCGTTCCTTTTTTGTTGCGGAAAAACCATACCCGGATCGTATTCTATCACCTGCCAGCGGTTTTGACAACCAAAAGCAAATTCTTAACAAACGGCTCCCGCCCCCGATGCGACTCCCCCATCGGCCGCAGGATCGCCGGGAAGAAAAGCCGCGGAACTTTCATCCGCAGGAATTGCGCCATGCCCGGCGCTTGGAAAAACGGCCGGGGCTTTCGCCCCGGCCGCTGTGATGGGTATGACTTAATCAGGGATTGTCCGCCTTGATGGCCTGCGCCGCCGTCCGTCCGGAAACGAAGATTTCGACGATGGCGTTGCCGCCCAGCCGGTTGCCGCCGTGGATGCCGCCGGTGACTTCGCCCGCCGCGTAAAGGCCGGGGATCACGGCGCCGTCCTTGTTCAGCACATGGCGGCTGGTGTCAACCTTGATGCCGCCCATGGTGTGATGGGTGGAAGGCGCCATCAGCCGGATGGTCAGCACGGCGTTGTCCAGGTCATAGCTTTCCACGTTGTAGCTGCCGTCCGCGTTCATTTCGACATTGCCCACGGTCCGGGAGGCGATGGCCTTGCCCACGTCCGGATACTCGCCCTGGCCCATCACGGCCATATCGTAGGCCCGGATGGTGGCGATCACGGTGTCGGGATCAGCCTGGACGCCCAGCTCCTTGAACAGCTCGGGCAGCTCCTTGATCGTCCGGCGATAGTACCGGCCGGGATAGTCGCCCTCGGCCAGCTGCATGGGCGCGGGCATCATCTGTTCCTTGTTGTAGAACTCCAGGAACACGCCCTTGGTTCCGTTAACCTCCATGCCGTTGCGGAATTCCGCCAGGCTCAGCACGTCGCGCTCGGAGCCCTCGTCCACGAAGCGGTGGCCGGTGATGGGGTTGATCCAGCAGGCGTAGTTGCCGCCGCCGAAGGCCAGGTTGCCGTTATCGACCCAGGAGATGGGCATCAGCTGGGTAAAGCCCAGGCCGGTGGTATCCGCGCCCGCGGCTTCCGCCATGACAATGCCGTCGCCCTGCAGGGAGGAGCGGTTGGTGGTCTTGGTGGAGGTGGAGAGATATTCGGTGGACCAGTAAACGTTGTTGTCCAGCACCATATTGATGTTGGCGGCGTATCCGCCCGTGGCCAGCACGACGCCCTTGGAGGCCTTCGCGGTCACCTCGGTCCCGTCATACATTTCGGCCTTGACGCCGGTCACCCGGCCGTCCTCGACGATCAGCTCCTTCGCGGTGGTCCGCAGCAGGATCCGGTTCTTTTCGTTGGCGGTCTTCACGGTGTTGATCGGCGCCGCGAAGTAGGAGCCCCAGCGGCCCATTTCCGGATTTCCGTCGCCGTCCAGGTCGATCGTGGAGCCGATGAACTCGTTTTCACGATACCACAGCGCGCCGATCAGGGTGGGCTGGCTGTCTTCCTTGAAGGTGGCGCCCTGATCCTCCAGCCACTCCTTCAGGCCCTGGCCGCCGCGCACGAACTGGCTGACCAGATCCACGTCGCCGTAAATCCAGGAGCTCTTGTCCGCGCTCTGGCGCAGGCCGCCGTAATAGGTCTGGAAAATATGCAGGTTCAGCGTCGAGAACAGGGGCAGCTGGTTCTCGGCGACGCCGGCGTCCAGCTTCGGCTGCGCCCAGTCCAGATACGCCTGGATTTCCGCCTTCAGTTCCTTCAGGATCGGCAGGTATTCCGGATGCACGCCGTGCTTGCTCAGCTCGGCCGCGTCCCCCGCGACAAACTCGTTGGTCTTGTAGAACTCCTCGTCAAAGGGCTCCTCGGACCAGTTCAGGATCATCTTCAGCTCCGCGATGCAGCCCTGAACGGACTTGACCTTCGGATAGGTCTCCCCGTTGTGGGCATAGACGCCGGTCTCCGCGTCCGGGTTTTCCGGATCCCAGACCAGATAGGGCATCACGCTCTGATACTGGCCGCCGGAAACCAGGGTGTTGCCGCCGATCTCCGCGTTCTTTTCGATGATCAGAACCGTATAGCCCTCCTGGGCCGCCTGGGCCGCCGCCGCCACGCCCGCGCCGCCGGCGCCGACGATGACCACGTCATAGTCCAGCTCCATCTTTTCGCCCGCCTTGTGCTCCACCTTGGCGGCCTTGAAGGCTTCCAGGTTGGTGCATCCCGCGTGCTCCGCGGTGGCGTTGACCGCGGAGCGCAGGGCCCGGGTCGAGAAGGTCGCGCCGGACACCCCGTCCACGCCGGAGCCGTTGGCTTCGATCATCTCGGGAATCATGATGTCGAAGGCCACGTCGCCCACGTGCTCGGTTTCCACGCTGGAGACGATTTCGATCTTTTCGATTTTGCTTTCGGAATAGGTGACCTTGACCGCCAGCGGGCCGTTGTATCCGTCCGCCGTGGCGGTATATTCGCCGGGCGTAAAGGTGTAGCCCTCCGCCGCGGGCGCGGCCGCCTCGCCCCGGGCTTCCGCCAGGGCCTTGTTCACCGCTTCCTTGACACCGTCCCGGGTCATGGTCGCGCTGGCCACGGCGTCGATGTCCCCGTCCGTGCGGCCGATCAGCGCGGCCTCATAGGTGGCGAAGTTCTGCTGGCCGAAGGGCACCTCCCCCGCGCCCTCGATCTTCGCTTCGGTAATCTTTCCTTCCGCGTCCACCGTCACGGTGACCGTAACCACGTCGGTCTCGCTGTAGCCCTTGCCGGTCCCGGTATAGGTTCCGGCGGTCACATCCGCCTGGGCGAAGGAAACGAGGCCCATCGCCATGCACAGGCAGAGCACCAGAGAAACAATCCTTTTCATGGAATCCCTCCCTCTCCGTAGGTCTATAGGTGTTATTCAGGGAACCGTCGCCCTGATCTAACACGATTTTAACAAATTAAGTCTTCTGCGTCAAGCCTCTCCGGCCCGCAAAACAGTTTCCTCCGTCTTCCGGGGCGCTTCCCGCGGAAGGCTCGGCCATCCTCCGCCTTTTTTTGATCGCGGCGTTCCTTCCCGCGTATTGTGGCCGGAGCGAACCGAATCCATCCCGCCGCGGCGTCTCCGCTTGATTCTCCCGCCCGATCCGATTATAATGACGGATAGAAGGAGGCGGACGCCTTGAACAATCGAACCCGCCGGATCGCGGAATTCGGCCTGCTGACGGCCCTCGCCCTTGTATTGGGGCTGATCGACCGGGCCGTGCCGCTGTCGGCGCTTCTCTCCGGATCGGTTCCCGGCCTCAAGCTGGGGCTGGCCAACACGGTGCTTCTCTTCGCGGTCTACCGGATGGACGGAAAAGCCGCCGTCCTGCTGATGCTGACGAAGGTCATCCTGTCCGGGTTTCTCTTCGGTTCCCTGTCCGCCATGCTCTATAGCTTTTCCGGCGGCGTCCTGAGCCTGGCGGTCATGCTGGGGGCGAAGAAAAATCCCCGGATCGCCGCCCTGTGTGCCGCCGCCTGTGCCCTGCTCAGCGAGGTGCTCCTCCTGGCCAGGAATCCCGCGCCCCGGGGCCAGATGCTGACGGTGACGCTGCTGATTTTCGCCGCCCTGCTGGCCGCTCTGGGTCTCTTCTTTCTGCTTCGAAAAAAGCCGGAGCTCGGCGTCCTGGCGGTCTCCCTGGCCGGCGCCGTAGCCCATAACGTGGGCCAGGTGGCCGCCGCCGCCCTGGTGCTGAAAACCCCGCTGCTGCTTACGGTATATCTGCCGGTGCTCTCGGGCCTCGGCGCCGCCGTCGGATGCCTCACGGGGATCGTGGCCCGCCAGGTGCTCCGGGTGCTGAGGGAAGCGCCAAAAAAGCCGCCCGAGGCGGCATGAAAAAGGCTCCCGGCCATGAAAGGAAAAAGCGATGAAAAAGAAATGCGTTCCAATGCTGAAAACAGCTTCGTTACTGATGGCGCTGATGCTTCTGGCCGTTCCCGTTTCCGCGGAAAATCCGGATTCCGCCCAATCGCCGGAAAAGACGCCAACGGCCGATGTCCTGTCCGCTGAAACAGAAGCCGCTCCCGTTCCAGGTTATGTGTATATATCTTCCCCGACCGGCTCCGGCTGGCTGCCCCTCCCGGCGGAAGGGGATCTGGTCTTCCCCCTTCGCCAGATTCTGCCCGATGGAAGGCAGACGGAAAACGTGCTGCATCTGACCCCGGAGGGCGTCTGTATGGAATCGGCCACCTGCGACAATCACGACTGTATCGGCCAGGGCACGGTAACCCTGCAAAACCGGCAGGATCGGATCCTTTCCAATATGATCATCTGCCTGCCCAACCAGGTTACGGTGCAGCTTTTCTCCCCGGAGGAATTCATGAGCCTGGCCGGGGCGCCGCTTCCCTGACCTCCCGGATGGCCCGCAAAACGGCCTCGGCGTCTTCCGCCCCCTCCAGAGGCCTCACATATCCCTGCAGCGTGCCGGCCTTGGCGGCCAGCGCGTGGGCCCGGCGATTGATAAAGATCCGGGCTTTTTTTCTGCCGTTCCGGGCTTCCTGAACCGTGTTGGCCCCGGCGGAATTCCCGTCCAGCGCCAGCACCACCGAGGGTCTTCTTTTGAAAATCTCGTAGGCGATGCTTTTATAAACCCCCATGCCCACCGGCTCGATGGAAATGCGGATGAATACGCCGCTTTCCCGCAGCCTCCGGGCTTCCGAGGCGGTCACCGCCGTGGGCACGAAGGCGTACACTTCAAACCGGCCTGCGCACATCTCCGCCAGCTCCCGCTCATAGGCGGTCATCCGATGGCCGATCACAAAGAAGACCTCCTCCGGATCCGCCTCCGCCGTAATCCGCCGCAGCGTCTCCCGCAGCCCTTCCTGTACCCGGGTCACATGCCGGTCGCTGTTGAAGCTGCCGCCCAGCACCACGACCGGTATTTTCCCCTCCGGCAGCTCCCGGATCCGGTCCTTCAGGCATTCGTCGCTCTCCAGCCGCTTCGGCCCACCGAGCGGCCGGTCCACGTCGGTCGTTTCCGTCTCGATGCGGCGCAGATAGAAATGCTCCGGATCCGACGAGCCCGCCAGGCGCCGCCAGGCCTCGGTTTTTTCCGCGAAGACCCGCTCCCCTTCCTGCCGGACCCGCTCCTCCGCCGCCCGCATGGCGCCCATCTCCTCCGGACTGACCTCCAGAAGGCGTTCCAGGGCCAGCTGCTCGTCGATGGAATCCGTCCCGTACAGGGCGCCGCCGTCGGTTCCCTGAACGCAGGGGATGCCTTCCTTCAGATACTGCTTCAGCGGATGCCGCCGCAGGGAGGAAAGGTTGTTCAGCCGGACGTTGCTGGTCAGCTGGAATTCCAGCACCGCCCCGTCCTCCTTCAGCTCCCGGATCAGCGTCCGCCCCTTCCGGGAGGAAAGATCCGCCGTATACAGTCCATGACCGATGCGGATCGGCGGCATGGCCTGCCCGGGCGTCAGCGCCTCCCGGACGCACAGCAGGCTGTTGTATACATTGTCCCGCAGGGAATCGTTCTCCCCCGCGTGGATCCGGACGACGAAGCCGGGCGTCTCTCCTGCGATCCGGACAATTTCCCGCAGCGCGGGCTTCAGATCCCGGATGTCGTTGATCTCCTCGCCGATAATGTCGCTTCCGGCCACGTACGGATCCGGCGCCACCGCCCGCAGCGTGCGGATCTGGTTGTTCAGATCCTCCTGCGCGGCGATCTGATCCCGCACGATCGTCAGCGGGATTCGCCGCAGCGCCGCCAGAAAGCGGATCCGGACCCCGGTTTCCCGGTAGATGGCCGGCATCGCCTGATGGATGTCGCTGAGCATGGCCGCCGCCCCGCCGGGCTTGACCAGGGTGGTATCCGATATTTCCATATAGTCGATGCCGTGGCTCCGGGCTCCCCGGGCCACCCACAGCAGCTTATCCTGCAGGAGGTTGAACCGCGCGTAGGCAGGATCCTCCCGGTCCAGCTCCATCCGGAACAGGGCGGACTCGATCTCCCGGTCCGGCACCCGCCCGATGTTGCGCAGCGGAATCCGGTCCTCCGCCGGAATTCCCTTCGTGAATACATACCGATAGAGATAGACCTTCTCCAGGTTGGTAAATACCGCCTGCCCGTCCTTCATGACCGCCAGGGACGCCCGGATCCGGGGGATATTCCACGCGGCGTTTTCCAGATTGTTCAGAATCAGATCGGCGAAATTCAGAAACGTGTTATCGTTGATCTTCCGGTCCAGATACTTCCCCTTCAGCGGCGAATCGGCAAGCCTTTCCGCCGTTTCCTTCCGCCGCCGGGCCATCCGGGCCTGCTGCTCCGGGTTCAGCCGGAGGTCCAGCTTCCGGATATAATACAGCGGATACCGGACCTGATGATGGATTCCCAGGGCGATCAGGATGTCCGGGTCCAGGTTGGCGTTCATGTGGGTATGCAGATCCGTGCGGAATTTGCACTCCCGGGGGATATAGGTCTTGACCAGGGTTTTCCGGAAATCCAGCCGGTAGTTCTTCGTCTGGCTCATCAGGGTTTTGGCGATGGCGGGTATGGCCGCCTTCCGCTCTACCGAGCCGTCCGGATA
>CAMOGC010000054.1 GCA_946613955.1 uncultured Clostridia bacterium | reverse complement strand
GCTCAGGCTTTTCGGCCATCAGCTTGCGATACTTGGTTTCCTTCAGTCCGCCGGCATATCCGCTGTGATGATAGTAAATCTTCTGATCCAGCTTTTTGCCCGTCAGCACAGCCTTGCTGGCGTTGACGATGATCACAAAATCGCCGGTATCCATATTGGGCGTATAAATGGGCTTATTCTTGCCCCGCAGAATCGCCGCGACCTGCGTCGCCAGGCGGCCCAGCACAAGACCTTCCGCGTCTACAACGTACCATTTCCGGTCGATGTCCGCGGTTTTCGGCAGAAACGTCTTCAAAGGGTTCCCTCCTCAAAAATGATTCATCCTCTCCGGCCGTGATGGTCGCACGTCCGGCTGTCTGTCAAAAGCTACCGGGGCTAGCGGAGCTATTGAAACCAAAGGATATTCTATCGCACTTTTCTTCTTCGGTCAAGCGTTTTTTCCGAATTATTTCCTGCGTCATAGACCATCGCTTGTAAAAGAAGACTGAATTTGGTAGAATGCCGGGCGGGCGCATTCGCCCCTTCAAAGGAGTCTTGAATCGATGGAACATTATCTGGATAACGCGGCCACCACCCGTGTCTGTCCCGAGGCGGCGGAAGCCGCCCTCCAGGCGATGACCGAGGTTTACGGTAATCCCTCCTCCACCCATACCAAGGGGCGGGAGGCGGGAAAGCTGCTGTCGGAATGCCGCCGGGCGGTGGCGGAAGCCCTGGGGGCCCGGGAGGCGGACGAGGTGGTGTTTACCTCCTGCGGTTCGGAAAGCGATAACTGGGCCCTGCTTTCCGGGGCGGAATCCATGAAGCGCCGGGGAAAGCATATCATTTCCTCCCTCGTGGAGCATGACGCGATCCGCCGTCCCCTGGAGCTGCTGGAATCCCGGGGCTATGAGATTACGCGGCTCCGGCCGGACGGCGTGGGCCGGATCTTGCCGGAGCAGGTGGCGGAAGCCCTGCGGGAAGATACGGTGCTCGTTTCCCTGATGATGGTGAATAACGAAACCGGCGCGGTCACCGATATCGCCGGAATCGCGAAGCTTCTCCGGGAAAAGGGTTCCGCCGCGATCCTGCATACCGACGCGGTGCAGGCCTTCCGGAAAATCCCCTTCCAGGCTAAATCCCTGGGGGCGGATCTGATTTCCGTCAGCGGTCATAAGATTCACGCTCCCAAGGGCATCGGCGCCCTCTGGATCCGGAAAGGTCTTCGCCTGCCCCCGCTGATTCTCGGCGGCAGCCAGGAAGCCGGCCGCCGGGCCGGCACCGAGCCCCTGCCCCAGATCGCCGCCTTCGCCGCCGCCTGCCGGCAGGATCCCCGGGCGGATCACATCCGGGCCATGAAGAATCTGGCCCTCCGGGAGCTGACCGCCGCCGTGCCGGAGCTGAAGTTTCTCGAAACGGAAGCGCCTCATATTCTGAATGTATCCATGCCCGGATGGCGCAGCGAAGTCCTGATGAACTTCCTGGAAAGCCGGGAAATCTATGTCTCCAAAAGCTCCGCCTGCAAGCAGGGAAAGCGCAGCCACGTCCTGGAAGCCCTGGGGCTTCGCCCGGAAATCATCGATGGAGCCCTAAGGATCGGCTTCTCCCGCATGACCACGGAAGAGGACATTGCCGCCCTCGCCCAGGGGCTGTCCGACGCCCGCGCCCTGGCCCACCGATAACGGGCAGCCTCCGGAACAGACCGGAGGCTGTTTTACATGGCAGGGTTTTCATCTGGTCCCGAGGCTCTTCCCGCTTCCCGATGGGGCAAATCGCCCGTCTTTACGCGTCCTTTTCCGGGAACATCAGGCCCATCTCCCGCAGCTTTCTTTCGGCCTGGTCGGCATCTCCGTGGAAGACGATGCCCTGCCATCCGCAGGCGATGGCTCCCGCCACGTTGATGGTGGCGTCGTCGATGAAAACGCATTCCTCTTCCCGGAGATGGAATTCCTCGGTAAACAGCCGGTAGATCACCGGGTTGGGCTTGACCACCTTGACAAAGGCGGAAACCAGCGTCCCGTCAAACTGGCTGCTGATGGGCAGGGCGTTCCAGTAGGTGGGCTGATTGACGCTGGCGTTGGACAGCAGATAAATCCCGTAGCCCCCCTTTTTCAGTCGGCGCACGAGGCTTTCCATTCCTGGAATCATCTTTCGCGGGTAGCACCAGTTTCGCAGCAGGTAAACCGCCTTCTCCTTCAGATGCTCCGGCACCCTGGCCCGGACGCGGGGCGCCATGGTTTCCTCCGTCATGACCCCCAGATCCATCTGGGCCCACTCCACGCTCCGGAAAACCTCCTCCCGGATGATTTTGCGATCCGCGGGATCCAGAATGCCCTCCCGGGTCATAAATTCCTCCGGATCAAATTGGATCAGCACGCCACCCATATCAAAAACCACATTTCGAATCATGACGCCGCTCCTCTCTGCGTGAGGTCCGTTCAGTTTTCCGCGGGTGCCCGAAAAGGACTGACCTTATGGACTATTCCCGCTCCGCTTCCTTTGCCCTCATTATAACCGGTTTTTCATGCTCCGTCAAATCGCCAGCCGGGCGTTCCGCAGGCCTTTGGGATAGTGATTTCGGATCATCCCGCCGCTGCCTTTGCCCCATCCGAGGACAAGGCCCCGGAAAGTCATCAGGGTCCACCCCCGCGTTTGGGCGGGGATCGTCTCTCCCGCCAGATATCGGAGGGCCTCCTCCGCGCTCATCTCCGTCCGAGGGGAATCCGGCGGTTCGGCGGACAGGGCCAGGGCATGGTCGGGGAACCAGTTCTTCCCCCGGATCTGGCCCAGATGGAGCCCGGCCCGCAGAATCCGCAGCCCCGCCAGGTTCATCTCCTCCGGCAGGCGGATCAGGGTGTCCCCCATTCGCCCGTTCGGCCTGGGCAGGCCGCTTTCTCCCCACAGCCGGCTTTCCTCCCGGCTCATCCGGAAAGGCGCGCCGGCGGGAATCATTGCCCCGGTCCCCTCGCCCCTTCTCCGAAGCAGGGCCGCGAACTGTCCCTCGCCCTTGTTTTGATGCGGCCAGCAGGTAAAGCTGCCGCTGCTGCCGTCCACTCCGGGAAGCAGGAAAGCTTCCCTTGCGAAATCCGGATGCCGGGAAAGGAAGGCCTCCACCTGCTCATCGTTTTCCGCGGGATGAAAGGTGCAGGTGGCGTAGACCAGCCGCCCTCCGGGGCGGACCATCGCCGCGGCCGCGTCCAGAATCTCCCTTTGGCGATCCGCGCATCCTTTGGCTTTTTCCTCGCTCCATTCTTCCCGGGTTTCCGGATGCCGGCGGAACATGCCCTCTCCCGAACACGGGGCGTCCACCATGACGCCGTCGAAGGCTTCCGGCGCCCAGGCCGCCAGCTTCTCCGGGGATTCGCAGGTCACCAGCCCGTTGGAAACGCCCATCCGTTCCAGGTTCCCCGCCAGCGTCCGGGCCCTTTTGGGGACCGGATCGTTGCAAAGCAGCAGCCCTTTCCCGGCCATGGCGCACCCCATCTGGGTGCTCTTCCCGCCCGGCGCGGCGCACAGATCCGCGATCCGCTCCCCGGGCTTTGCATCCATGACCGCGGCGGGGATCATCGCGCTGGGCTCCTGAAGGTAGAAGGCGCCGGCCTCGTGGTACAGGGTGGCCCCGGCATCGGAATCCGGGGAAAGATAGAAGCCGTCCTCCGCCCAGGGGATCGCCTCTTCGACGCCCCTGATGTCCTCCCGGCAGAAGGGGCGAAGGGGATTGAAACGGATTCCCCGCCGGGCCGGCTCCTCCATGGCGCATAAAAAAGCGGGCAGCCCGTCTCCCAGCTGCCCCCGGATCCGTTCGAGAAAAGCCTCCGGCAGGGGGGCGTTTATTCCTCCATCCATTCCGGCTTCATCCTCCGCTCCAGATACAGAACCGGCGTCTCCAACCGGCACCGGTCCAGCACCCGTTTCTCTCCCGCCGTCATGACGGGAATCCCCAGCGTCTTTCCGCAGGCGAGGGCCGTTTTCTCCCCGGCTTCCACCATGGCGGGCTCCGTCCTTCCGGCCAGATTGGTATTGTTGATCATCCGGTCGATCCCCAGCCGCCCCCGGGCGCCGATCCGCCCGGCCAGCTCGGCCATTTCCTCCGCCGTTCCGGTCAGCGGCCGCATGGCGTTGACCACCAGGCAGGAAAGCGTATCTCTCCGGTACCTTTGAAAGGAAGCGGCATATCTTCCCAGCGCCGCGGCGCCGGTATCGTCCCCTCCGACGTCGAAAATCACCCGATCCCGCGGCAGTTCAAAAACGCTCTGAATCTCCGCCGGCAGGGCCGGGATGTCCACCGTCGTCAGCGCGAAGGTCGGCATCAGAACCCGAATCCCCGCGGCCTCCAGCTCTTCTTTCTTTTCACCGCTCCGGAAATAGGGATTGACAATGTCCAGATCCACCAGCGTTACGCTTTTCCCCTCCGCCGCGAAGGACAGGGCCAGGTTCAGCGCGATCTCGGTTTTTCCGCTGCCATAATTTCCCGTAAGCACCGTGAAGCGGGGGAAAAAAACGTTTTCGGTCATTCGTCGTCTCCCTCCTCGCCCCGCCAGCTGTGGGGATAGACCGGCCGGCGATAAGCCTCCCTCCGGTCGATGAGCTGCTGGGGAGGCGCTGTTTCGGTGCGGGTTTCCTCGTCCGAAAGCAGCGTCCGAACCCTCATCCGGCGGCGTCGGGGCAGGATCGCCTGCTCAAAGCGGGCGGTGGTTTCTTCCGGGGTTTCCTCCTCATCGAATGGCTCGTCCGGATAGGCGTGAAAGGAGGTCTCTCCGGAATAAGCGGATACAGGCGGCCCGGCGGGCTCCGCCGTTTCTTCCGGCGCTTCCTCGGCGGCTTCCTCCCGCTCCTTCCGCCTCCTGCGCATCCGGCGGAAGAAGCTCCGCCAGACCAGATCCGGCCGCCAGCGGAACAGATAAACCAAAGCGTCCGTGATCAGGCCGCCCGCGCAGAGAATAACCGCCAGCATCAGCCAGTGCTGCCCGATCCAGGTCAGCAGCGACCCGCCCTCCGGGGAAGTGACCGCGGACCACACCTCCATGCTCAGGTTTCGGAGCCAGCCCATCATGATCTGAAAAACAGAATTACCCAGTGTTCCCATATCCGCTCCTTCAGGGCGTCTCCGTCTCCGGCTGTTTGGGGACGACTTCCACCGTAACCGTTATCGTATCATTGGAAAGCACCGCGTCCTCGCTGGGTTTGGAAACCTTGATCTGGAAGCTGGTGGTATCCGTGAGACCGTCCAGATCCACATAACGTTCGGAGGTGGCCAGCTCGGTCATCTGGTCCAGCACCTCGCTCCGCCCGGCGACGGTAATGGTTTCGGGGCTGATATGAATGGCCTTCACCTCATATCCTTCGGGCACGTTGTTGATCGTCCCGATCATTTCCGTCACGTCGAAGGAGCGGGTCGGCAGGATCGTCGTCTCCAGCACCACGCTGTCCAGATTCAGATTGTCATACGAAATCTCCAGCAGATTGCTGTGAACCTCTTCGCCGCTGCGGTTATAAAGGGTCAGCGCAGCGGATAGGACACAGGTTCCCTCTTCCCATTCGATCTCGTTGGGGTTCAGGAAAACCCTGGCCCTGGAAATACTGTTGACCAGGCTTCTCGGCCCGCTCACCACAACCAGCGGCGCGTCGACGGTCGGCGTGCTCATATACCAGCCGGAAGGGATCTCGCCGTTCACCGTAACCGAAACGGGGATCCTGTATCGAACCACGTAATCCTCCACCATGACGGAAACGCTGGCCGGGGAAATGGAGGTAACCCTGCCAAAGGTGGAGGAAGCGCTGCTCTGCAGCCGAAGCTCCTGGGTTCCCGTGCCGGAGATCCGGCCCAGATCCAGCCTCACGTTATACGTGGAAACATCCGCCGCGTCATACACCGTCTGGGGGACGGCGGCTGTCACATTTACGTTGTCCAGAACCTCGTCCATATTGCTGACGACGATATAGCCGTTTCGCTTCATCGTGTCCGTGTTGGTCACATTGACCGTAACATCGGTAAAGACCTTGTCCCGGGTGACGGAAGCGTCCTGGCTGATCAGTCCGGCCCAAAGGGTGACGCTGATCAGCAGCGCGAAGAGCTTAAACCATCCGTTATGAAGAAAAACGTGTTTTACAATCGAAAGAAGCCGCTGGCCGGCGGAAGGTTTGGCCGGGGGCTGACGCTCCGGCAGGGTTTTCGTCCTGTCCCCTTTCATGCTTTTTCCGCCTCCTTTTCTTTCCGCAGGCTCCGGAAGAGGGCCAGGATGCGGGAGGGCTCGCCCTTATAGATCTGGCGCAGAATTTCCCGGACGTTTTCCTCCGTCAGGGGCCGGTTCAGCAGCCCGCCCCGGGCCATACTGATGGTTCCGGTCTCCTCGGAGACGATCATCACCGTCGCGTCCGTGTTTTCGCTCAGCCCGATGCCGGCCCGATGCCGGGTTCCCAGCTCCCGCGAAACCCCGCTGGCCTCCGTCAGGGGCAGAATACAGGCGGCGGCCTCGACCCGGTCATCCCGGATGACGACGGCCCCGTCATGCAGCGGCGTATTGGGTTCAAAGATGTTTTCGAGCAGGGGGGCGGAGATTTCCGCGTCCACCCGGGTGCCCGTGTCGATCACATCCTGCAGCCCCGTCCGCCCCTCAAAACAGATGAGCGCGCCGACCCGCCGGCGGCTCAGATCCAGCAGCGTCTGGGTAATCTCGTCGATAATCCGCTGCCGGTCGTCCTGATCGGCGGAGCCGCGGGGGCTCTTGTTCAGGAAGGTGCTCCGGCCCATTCTTTCCAGGGCCTTC
Organism: uncultured Clostridia bacterium; assembly: GCA_946613955.1. Next base: position 2,757 of record CAMOGC010000054.1, on the reverse strand, counting down.
CGGATCTCTGGCTGAAAAAGGATCAGCAGCACCACCGCGCCGTTGTTCAGCACCGTGCTCATCAGCCAGTTCAGGCTGGTCAGCCCCAGAAGGGAGCTGGCGATTACGATCACCACCATCAGGAAAACACCCTTCAGCAGCGCGCTGGAGCGGGTCCTTCGAACCAGGATCAGCAGTTCGTATACAATGACCGCCATGATGAGGATATCGACCACATCCACGATTCCCAGCCGGTGGGTCAGATTCCAAACCATATTGTTGATCATGGTCATGGCATCTTTCATCAGGGCGCCTCCTTCCCGAAGCATTCCGTCGGATATTATACATGAAACGATATTGTTTGAAAAGAAGCGGGCGATGAATTTCCCGTGAATATCCTCCGGATTTTCAGTAGAAATCCGCCCGTCCCGCAAGCCGGACCGCGCCCGTTTTTCCGAAAAAAAACTCCCCCCCGCGCGCGCGGGAGAGGAATTTTATCATTGCGCAGAACGGCTTACACGGTGGCAGCCTTGTTCAGGTGCCTGGCCAGGCGGGCCTTCTTGCGGTTGGCAGCGTTCTTATGAATGACGCCCTTCGCCGCAGCCTTGTCGATGGCGGCGGAAGTCGCGGACAACTGCTTCTTGGCGCCGGCGGGATCCTGAGCGATGGCGGCGTCAAGCTTCTTAACAGCGGTACGCACCCCGCTTTTCACGATCCGGTTCTGGAGATTCTTTTTCTCGCTGACCTTGACGCGCTTCTTGGCGGACTGGATATTCGGCAACGTGGTTCACCTCCCTCAGGTAGCCTAAAAAGTACCGGGGACTATGGTATCACGATCCCCGGGGAATTGCAAGTGTTTTTTCCGGTTTTTTTCGAAATCCCCCTTTTCTCCCGGGGTCGGATCGTTTATAATAAACTCTGGAAGAAGGAGGAAAGGCTGTTGGCAAAGGAGCGCGTCGGAATTCTCGGGGGAACCTTCGATCCGGTTCATGAAGGGCATATTCATATGGCCCTCAGTGTCCTGGAGGAAAAAAAGCTGGACCGGCTGCTGGTGATTCCCGCCGGAAAAAGCGCGTACAAGCCCTGCGTCGCCCGGATGGAGGATCGGTGGAAAATGCTCGTCTCCGCCTGTTCGCGGGATGAGCGCCTGATTCCTTCCCGGCTGGAGATGGACCGGGGCGCCGCCGGATATACGGTGGATACCCTGCTGGCCGTCCGGAAAGCGTATCCGAGGGCGGATCTGTTCTACATTGTCGGCGCCGACAGCATTCTGAAAATGGCCGGATGGCACAGGGCGGCCGAAGCCTTCTCCCTGTGTACGTTTCTGGTCTGTCCCCGCCCGGCGGATATCCCGCTGGAGGCCTTCCGGGCGGAAAAGGCCAGGCTGATCGCCATGGGGGCCCGGCTGTCCACGATCCGGATGACCCCCGTCGCCGCCTCCTCCGCGGAATTGCGGGCGCTTCTCTCCCGCGGGGCCGAGACGCCGAATCTCTATCCGCCGGTGCGGGAATTCTGCGGCGCCAAAGGGCTCTATGGCATGTCCCGGAGGATTGACCGGGCCGACGAGTGGATTGAAAAGCTCTTCGCCGCCCTGAATCCTCGCCGCTTTGCCCATTCCCTTTCCGTCGCTCTCCTGGCCCGGCATCTGGCAAAAAGGTTCGGTGTCAACCATCGCCAGGCCGAGGAAGCCGGCCTGCTGCACGACTGCGCCAAATGCCTTCCCCTCAGGGAAATGCGGCGCATCGCCGTGGAGCATTCTCTGACGGAGGATCCCGCGGTTCTGGCCAGCGGCGCCCTGTTGCATTCCCTGGTGGGCGCCTGGGTCGCGCGGAATCAATACGGCATGGCGGATCCCGAAGTGCTGGACGCCATTTCCTATCATAATACCGGCCACGCGGGCATGTCCCGGCTGGCCATGTGCGTGTGTCTGGCGGATTCCATCGAGCCGACCCGGGAAAGCTATCCCCTGCTGGAGGAGGTTCGCGCCCTGTCGGAGGTTTCCCTGGAAAAGGCGCTCCTGCTGAGTCTGGAGGGAACGGCGAATTTCGTCGCTTCCCGGGGTAAATTCCTTCATCCCCGGACCCAGGAAACCATCGCCTGGCTCAAAACCCTCCCGGAGGTTCAATCCACGGGAGACCCGTAAAGCCGTCCGCCTGCGGGCCGGCCATGCGCCTCTCCCGCGGTTTATGTAGTTTCACGCCTTCCCCGGCTTATCGCCCGGGCCGCCGAAGGTATCCGTCGGGCAATCAATCATCGAAAGGAAGAAAAACGATGCAGGATCTGGAAATCGTGCTGAAGGTGGCAAAAAACCTCTATGACCACAAGGCGGGAGAAATCGTAGCGCTCAAAACCGGGCATCTGACGGTGCTGTGCGATTATATGATCATCGCCTCCGGAAGAACCGCCGCCCAGGTCAGCGCCCTGGCCGATAATGTGGACGAAATGATGGCCAAAGAGGGCATGCCCCTTCGCCGCAGCGAGGGCGTCCGGGAAGGCCGCTGGATCGTGCTGGATTACGGGCCCATCCTTGTTCATCTTTTCCATCGGGACGAGCGGGCCTTCTATCATCTGGACCGCCTCTGGAATGACGGAACCAACGCGCTGGATCTGCCCTTTGATCAGACCCTGCCGGACTGACGGTCCTGTCCGTTCCCCGCGGTTCATCCGCGCCTTACATGAAAAAGAGCGCTCCCCCATTCGAGGAGGAGCGTTTCTTTATTTTTCCCGGATCGCCGCCACCGCGTCCAGGATATCGTCCGCCAACGCCCTTTTGCTCTG
>CAMOGC010000053.1 GCA_946613955.1 uncultured Clostridia bacterium | reverse complement strand
CGACGGTTTCGGAGAATTCCAGGTCCACGCCCCGCAGATAGCCGTCGGGCTCCCGGTCGTACCGCAGCACCTTCAGCACATGATCCATAAACTGGTACCGCCAGACCGGGATTTCATCATCCGTATACACGAAAACGTATCCCGGCAGCAGCCGGATCGTGTCCTCCATCCATTTGCCCCGGATTTTCCGAATGCGAACCCTCTGGGGATACAGTCCCTTCCCCAGGTTCAGCACCTTCAGCAGCCGAACCGTCGCGGCCTCCTTGCCGGGCTCCACCATCAGGCACCGGATGCGGGGCCCGTCAAAGGGCGTTTCCGGCGGCTTTTCCGGCGCTGTCCAGGGCATCAGCCTCCAGGGAGCCTCCAGCTGGGCCGGAAACGGGTTTCCCTCCTCCGGGCTTTCCCCGGCCGCTTCCCTGGCCCGGCGCCACTGCTCCTCCAGCCAGTGCATCCTGATCCGGTAACTCGAAAGGGAGGCCTGAAGCTCCCGTTCCTCTTCCGGGCCCTTCTCATCCCGCGGATTGTCCAAATCGTCCGCCTCCTGTTTTTGATGGCGCTATCTTATCATACTTCCCGCGCGTTTGCAATTCCGGCCCTTGTCATCCCCGCGGAAATAGAATATAATCCCTTTTGGTCCCGGGGCCGACCCGGGCCGGAGGAGGAGCGGCCATGAAGGTGCAAATCAGCGCGGACTCGACCTGCGATCTGAGTCCTGAACTCTGTGAAAAATACAACATCGTTATTGCGCCCCTGAGCGTCATTATCGACGGAAACAGCTATAAGGACGGGGTGGATGTGCATCCCGAAACCATCTTCCGGGCCGTCGACAACGGCAAGAAGGTGCAGACCGCCGCGGTCAACCAGTATGAGTATACCGAGCTGTTTTCCGGTCTGCTGAAGGAAAACGACGCCGTGGTGCATTTCTGCATCAGCAGGCAGATGAGCTCCTGCTACGCCGACGCCTGCGAGGTGGCGGAAAAGCTCGGCAACGTCTATGTGGTGGACACGATGAACCTGTCCACCGGGGAGGGGCTCCTGGTGCTGGAGGCGGCGGAGATGGCCGCCATGGGGCGCTCCGCGAAGGAGATCTTCGACGCCGTGCTCGCCCGGCGGGAGAAGGTCCGCGCCAGCTTTACCGTCCAGGACATCGGCTATCTCTATCGCGGCGGCCGCTGCAGCGGGCTGGAGGCGCTTGGCGCCAAGATGATGCGAATCCGCCCCTCCATCGAGGTGGTGGACGGAAAAATGCGCCCCGGCAAAAAATACCGGGGCTCCTATGAGCATTATATCAAGCACTATATCAAGGACGTGCTGAAGGAAACCGAAAATATCGACTATAAGCGCGTCTTCATTACCCATTCTCCCTGCGAGGACGGCATGGCCGCCTTCGCCGCCGACATGGTGCGGGAATACGGCCATTTCCGCGAAATTCTGGATACCACCGCCGGCTGCACCGTCTGCGTCCACTGCGGGCCCAATACCCTGGGCATCCTCTTTATGACAAAATAAGGGGAATCCCGCCCGGAAAAGCACCGCGAGAGCGGGCAGCCGGAGGGCCGCTTTTCAGTTCGCTTTCCCGATGGAATACGTCGAGGATCGCGCGGCCGGTATCGAAACGGAAGAGAGAGAAGCCATGCTGAAAAACCCGAAAACCGTCGCCGGGCTGATCGCCGCCGGGCTGCTGCTGGCGGGGCTCATCGTACTCATGACCCATATGGCGCCGACGATCCGGGAAACCCGGCGCCAGATGAGTCTGACGCCGACCCCCGAGCCCGCCTGGCCCGCCAGCGTGCTGGCCGTGACGCCGGATCCCTCCCGTCCGACGGCGGAGCCGGTGCTCCGCTCCGGCGCCTCCGGCCAGTCCGTCAAAGATGTCCAGAGCAGGCTGTATACCCTGGGATATTACTCCGGGGAAATTGACGGGCAATTCGGCCCCGGGACGAAGGAGGCCGTCCGAACCTTCCAGCGCCAGAACGGCCTGGGGGCGGACGGCATCGTCGGGGAGGAAACCAAAGCCGTTCTCTTCTCCGCCGCCGCCCGGCCGTATGTCGCCGAAGCCACCCCCAGTCCCCAGCCCTGAAGCGCGCCGGAGAATCTTTTCGAAGAATTCAGCCGGTTTTCACCCATTGTTTTCTTCCCCTTAACGGACGCCTGTTATGCTGACCGCACAATGAAAGAGGTTCGAGGCCTCCTTCTTCACATAGATTACTGCCCCGCTTCCGCCGGATGAAAACGTTCCGGCCCCGAAGCGGGGCAGACGATTATCACTGTCGGTTCGCCGCCGTCCCCGGGGGAGGCTGCGGAGAGCCAGCTCTTTTTCCCGACCTTCGGGCGCGACGGCCCGCTACTCCGTTTTGCGCGGAATCGACGCCAGCGGGACCGGCTCCGCGCCGCCCGCCTGCAAAGAGACCGTCGCCCCCTCCAGAACGGAGGCCGGCTGATCCCCTAATTTGAACAGAATATCGAAGCTGTACGCGTGATCGTTGTCCTCTTTGGTGCCATGGAACCCCCAGGTGCCGGAGGCATAAACCGCGCCGTTCCCGTCCGTCAGGATGATTTCCTTGATGTGCTCCTTGGCGAAATCATAGGTGATCATGCCCTCCGCGACCTGGAAGAGCACCACCACGTTCAGCTCATCCGCGGAAAAGAAGACGGAGGGATAGGTGATCAGGTCGTTCCGATCCGTCACCTGCTTCACCAGCAGGGTATAGCCCGCCCAGGGAAGCACCGGGCCCTCCGCCTCCGAGGCGGCCGTGGCTGTGGTGCCTGAGGCGCCGGCAGTTTCGCTCGTCGAGGTCTGCACCGTCGTCCCTCCCGCGGTCGGGATATTCGGCACCACGGGCGGAGCCGGGATGTTCGGCACCACGGGCGGAGCAGGGATATTCGGAACCACGGGCGGAGCCGGGATGTTGGGTATCACCGGCGGCGCCGGAATGGGCACGGTCAGCGCTCCGGCGGAGACCGCTGCCGCCACCATCGCGACCAGAATCAGCACGGATAGCAACTTCTTCATCTTCTGTACCTCCTGTCATTCCTGTTCGCGGGCAGAGCCCCGGGAATCAGCCGGAAGAGCGCAGCGGCATCCGGCGAGAAAAATCCTTGGCCGGGCGAAGGATGGGGCCTATGGCGAACTGATCATTTCGGAATGATTCTACCCCTTCTTTCCAATAAAAAAGTGGGCAGCCTGCCCACTTTTTCCATTATTCCTTTTTTTGTCTCCGGCAGCGATGGGCCGGAGGAGACGGAAAAGCCTGCACGCCGGGGGAAAACCCGGGCAACGCTCCGCGGGCCTCAGGAAAACAGCTCCCGGACGTCCTGCTCCGTCAGCGCCGCCAGCCCGGACTCCCCGGGGGTAATCAGCCGGTCGAACAGGGCCTTTTTCCTTTCGCCCAGCTCCACCACCTTTTCCTCGATGCTGTCCCCCATCACCAGCCGGAGCACGTCCACCTTTTTCGTCTGCCCGATCCGGTGCGCCCGGTCGGTCGCCTGCTCCTCCGTCGCGGGGTTCCACCAGGGGTCGTAGTGGATCACCACGTCCGCCCCCGTCAGGTTCAGCCCCGATCCCCCCGCCCGCAGGCTGATGAGAAACACCGGCGTATCCCCTTCGTTGAACTGGCGGGTCATCTCCAGCCGCTCCCCGGCGGGAGTGTCTCCGTCCAGATACAGATGCCGGATGCCCCGCTCCGTCAGCCTGGGCCGCAGAATTTTCAGCATGGAGGTAAACTGGCTGAAGATCAGCACCCTTCGGCCCCCGTCGATCAGCCCCGGCAGGATTTCCAGCAGCATCTCTTCCTTGCCGCTGGAGCCGGTATAGCCGTCCAGCACCAGCGAGGGATGGCAGCAGATTTCCCGCAGCTCCGTAATGGCGGAAAGGATTTCCATCCTGCTTCCCTGGAAGCCTTTCTCCGTCATAACCTTCCGAACCCGCTGCCGCAGCCGCTCCATGGCCGCCTGATAGACATTCCGCTGCTCCGGCGTCATGTTGGCGGTCAGCCGGGTTTCCACCTTGTCCGGCAGCTCCTCCAGCACCTCCTGCTTCAGCCTCCGGGTCAGGAACGGCCGAATGCGGGTTCTCAGATCCTCGCTGTTCATGCCGTCCTGATACCGGCGCAGAAAAACATGATAGGGCTGCAGGTATCCGGGCAGCACAAAATCAAAAATGCTCCAGAGCTCCCCGATGCCGTTCTCCATGGGGGTCCCCGTCAGGGCCAGGCGGGTATCGGCCCGCAGCCTTTTCACCGTCGAGGCGGCGATGCTGCCGGCGTTCTTGATGTTCTGCGCCTCGTCCAGCACGGCAAACCGGAAAGCGTAATCCTCGATCCATCCGATATCCCGCCGGATCAGGGGATAGCTGGTAATGGCGACGTCCACATCGCTGTTCTCGGTAACATGGCGCCAGAGGCTCTCCCGCTGGGCCGCGGTGCCGGTCACCACCACCGCGCTCAGCTCCGGCGCGAAGCGGTTGATTTCGCTCAGCCAGTTATACGTCAGGCTCGTCGGCGCGACGATCAGGCTGGTTCTTTCCAGGGATTGGGTTGCCCGAAGCAGGGCGATGATCTGGATCGTCTTGCCCAGGCCCATATCGTCCGCCAGGATGCCGCCCATATGCAGCCGATCGAGCATATACATCCATTCATATCCCCGGATCTGGTAGTCCCGCAGGGGAAGACCCGGGGCAGGCGCCGGCGCCGGCTGCCGTTTGCCCGTCAGCTCCTCCTCGGTTTCCCGAACCTCGTCGCTGATATCCACGGGCACCCCTGCTTCCTCCAGCAGCCGGGCCAGATATCCCGTCCGGTATCCCCGAAGGGTCAGCGCGTCCCGCTCCATATCCGCCCCGTCGGTTTTCGCGGCCTCGTACAGGTTTTCCGCCGCCTCCTGCCAGCCCTGCATCTCCGAAAGGTTCAGGAAGGTGCCGTCCTTCATCCGGTAATACCGGCGGGACCGGCTCAGTGCCTCCAGGATGCCCATGATTTCATCCGTGGGCTCCCCGTCCAGGTTCAGGTTCAGCAGCAGGCTGCCCCGCTCCATCTTCAGCCCGCCCCGCAGGGTCGGCCGCCGGATATACATTTTTCGGAAATCCCGGCTCAGAAAAATCTCGCTGACGCTTTCCAGCTGATGAACGCCCTCCGCCAGAAACGCGAACAGATCGTCCGGCTTCATCAGCCGCAGGTTCTCCTTTGTCACCCGGAAGCCCGCGTTGGCCAGGATCTCCAGCACCGCGTGCTCCCCCTCCGCGTCCCGCAGCAGCAGCTTTTCCCCCTTTTCGAGGGCAATCTTCTCCCGGGCCGGCGCAAAGGGATTCAGCTCCGTCCGCCCGTAGAGGAAGGCCACCCGCGCGGCGATTCCCTTGCCTTCCCGATCCAGATACACCCGCGCCTGCAGCGGCAGGCGCACCAGCATCTTCCGAAGCTCCTCGCTCATCTCCACCGCGCAGCGGCGCTTCAGGTAGGGGATCACCTCGCCCACCACCTGCTCTGTCGCCGCAAGCGGGAAATCGAAATAGATGGGCCCCTCCCGCTCCTGGGAGAGCATCATCCGAAGCAGCGGCCGCTGCTCCGGGGGCACGATGATTGCCTGCTGCTGATATAGCGCGTAGGCGCAGCTCTTCGTCATCGGGACGATGCCCTCCGGCACCGCCGACATCAGATGAAGGCCCCGGGGCGTCATCCGGATTTCCACCCGCAGCGGCAGGGACGACTCCGTCATCTTCGGGCAGGAAACGACCTCCCCATCCGCGGTCATGACGCGCATGGGCACGTTTTGCAGCGTTTCCAGCAGCTCCTCCGCAAAGGGCTCCGACAGGGGCATCAGCCTCGCGTCCGCCTGGGTCGGCATCCGGTTCAGCATCTCCCCGACCGACAGCATCTTCTCCAGCACCCGGAGAATCCGAAGATCCTCCTCCCGGAACCGCATCCAGGAAGGCTCGTAGATAAACTTGCTCTGGAAGGAAAGGGGCTGGTTCAGCCGCTTCGCCTCCAGCAGCTGGGCGATGTCCTTGACGACGTACCATTTCTTTTCGCCGATGCGAAGCCCGACCCGCAGGCCGTCCCCCGGCTGCCGGGGGGCGATCAGGGTGACCTCCAGGCGGATATTGGCCTCCGCCGGCATTCCCTGTTCCACCAGGGCGCTCAGGCTTTCCGCGCGGGCTAACGCCTCCCGCTGCAAATGGATCTCCCGGTCTTCCGTCTGCATCAATAAAACGCCCTCCTTCCGCGGCTGTTAACCCGGTTATATTCGTTCCGGTTTTACCTGTTTCCTTTCTCCGGCGAAGATTTTTTCCTTCTTCCCTTCGGCGAAATCTCCGGTTCCTTCCGAAAAAAATCGCGCGCGGTTTCCCGCGCGCGAAGGGGCGAACTTCCGTTCTTCCCCGAAAAAGGTCAGGGCTTCGCTTCCGTGGTCTCCGCGGGTTTTTCCTCCGGCTTCGCTTCCTCGTTCTCCGCGGGTTTTTCCTCCGGCTTCGCTTCCGCGTTCTCCTCCTTGGACATCATAACATCCAGGAACTCCTTATCCAGGATGGTCACGTTTTCCAATCCCGTTCCGGGAATCTCCACCGTCCCGCCCTGGGGGATCCGGAAAACCAGCTGGTTCTTCCAATCCATGACGGCGGCGAAAACCTCGTCGAAATTGATGCTGTCCACCCACGCCTGGACGGCCTGCTCATCCCCGGCGATCTCCATGGCCTTCTTTATCGGTCCGCCCAGGTCGACCCACCGGTTCATCAGATACGCGGCCACGGCGGCGCTCTTCATCTCGTTCCCGTCGTCCGACATTTCCAGCCGGACCAGCAGCGGAATCGTATAGCCCGGCTGGCAGACCATCCGGATGGTTCTGCCGTCCTGCCCGGCCGAGTTATGCCCCAGGAAGAAGGTTTCCTTCAGGTTGCGCCGGATCCAATCCTTCAGCTCCGGCGGAAGCGTAAAGCCGGAGGGCTTCTCTTCCGCCTTCGTCTGATCCCCGGCGTCCTCGGTCTTCGTCGGGTCCCCGGCCGTTTCCGTTTTCTGTTTCCCGTTCTTCGTCAATCTTCCCAGCAGCGCGTCCAGCAATCCGCCGCCTTCCGTCCCGGGCGCCGTCTCGCTGACAGGGTTGATGCCAAGGATTTTCTCCAGTTCCACCAGGGCCGAGCCGTATTCCCCTTCTCCCATGATCATCTGGAGCACCCGACTCATGATTTCGTCCACGTTCACGGTGAAGATAAACATGCTCCAGTTTCCGTCCTGATACAGGTCGGTCTCCGGCAGGGTCAGGGTGACCAGCGCGCGGTCCTCCGGCAGGGTTACGGGGAGGCCGTTCTGCCCCAGCTTCGTCTTGTCGATGACCTGGGCGAGCGCGCCCTGATACTTTTCCAGCCCCTGAATTTTCATCACCCAGGGCAGCAGCACCGCCAGCTGGGAATAATCCGTCCCCGGCACCATGGCGCAGTCGACCGCGAACCAGAACAGCCGGGCCTCCTCCAGGGGCATGCCGCCCTCGGCGCAAAGGCTCCACGCCACATGGTTCAGCAGGCTGGAATTGGTGTGCACCCCGCCCTGGTCGTTAAAGGGCGTGGGGGTCTTGACGTTCGCCTGATAATACAGATCCCAGGTGTAGGCGGGCTGATTGTGTTTGTGCGGTTCGCTCATGGACCGGATGGCCCCTCGCTTGCCGTTTTCCCCCAGGGACCATTCCGTATCGGTCGTGTCTCCCGCCATCATTTCGCAGATATTGCCCATGATGTCGCTCATGGCCTCGTTGATGGCGCCGAAATCGTTCATGTAGGCGTTGTAGGTCATGACGGAGTGGGTAAAACAGTGGGTATACTCATGTCCCAGCACGTCCAGGCACTGGGCCAGGTCGTTGGCGCCGCTGGAAAGGAAGAGCTGCCATCCGTGATATTTTCCGGCGTAGGCCGCGTTGTCGATGGGTTCGTGATTCTTGTCGCAGAAGTCCTTCAGGATCAGGATCGGGGTTCCCAGGCCATCCCCGCCCAGCCAGCCGATCTCCCGATAGAAATCGTAGGCCATGCAGTAATGATACAGGCTCATCAGGCTGGTATTGTTCCAGTCCTTGTTGTCCTGGCTCGTTTCCAGCGCCAGGCTGCCGTTCTCATAAATGAAGGGATAGCAGTCCGCCACCACGATGCGCCGCTCCAGATTGCCCAGGTAATACACGCCGGTCTTGCTGTCCCGCATCAGGTCGATGGTGATCTCCTTCTCCGTCCCGTCGGAATAGCGCACCTTCCCGGTATAGGGAGCCGGCTCCATGTTTTCAAACACATAGGCGGAGCCAAAGCCCGCGGTGGACGCCTCGTCCTGGGGCATGACGGTGGGCAGGCTGTAGAGGTATTCCCCCTTCATCGTCACATAGTGGGCCAGATAGGGCATTTCGGAGCCCCGATCCTTGCCGGCGGCGGGATTGTTCGAATAGACCGCCCACACATAGTGGCTTTCCTCTTTTTCGTCGGTATAGGGGTCAATCTCCAGCACCACCGGCAGGATCACCCGGATCGTCTTTCCCGCCAGGATTTCCAGCTTCTCGCCGTTGTGGCTTTTCCCCCAGAATTCCTGGGTCTTTTTCTCCGCCTCGGCAGCGTCGATCCCCTCGCCTTCCTGCGCATCCGGCAGATCCTGCTCGATGCTGCGGATCAGGCCCAGCATTTTTCCCTCTCCGTCCGTCACGATCTTGACCGCGCCGCCGGAAACGGTGGTCTCGTCGTACATCTGCTGGAAGATATAGGTATGGTTTCCCTTGCTGTCGGTCAACTCCCGCCAGGGCTCAAAATGCACCCGGGGATCGTCCCCCAGGGTTTTCTGGGCTTCCTTCAGAAAGGCTTCCGCCTCGGCCATGCCGGAAATCGGCTTCCCGGTCATATCGCCCTCGACGAAGAAGACGAAGCCGTCCTCCGTCCGGTGATAAACCGGCTCGCCCTCCACGGCCGCCGCGGCTGCTTCCTGCGCGTCAGCTCCCGCCGCGGCCGTTTCCGCCGCAGCCGCTTCCGGCACAGCCGTCCCCGTTTCCGCCAGCCCGGCCAGCGGCGTCATCATCATCGCGCAGATCAGAAGCGCGGCAATCAGCTTTTTCCCGATCATATTCATGCTTTTCCCTCCCGAGCCATTTTCTTGTCTCCCCGGCGCCTCCGCCTCTTTCCCCGGGCGGATCGCTTTTTTCCGGGGCTCTACTCTTTCATACGCACGAAAAAAGGAACCGGCACCTTTTTGGGGGTGCCGATTCCGAAAAAACCGGGAATTACTGCGCGGCCATCTTCTTGTAGCTCTCGCGGCGCTCCTTGGCGTCCTCCTCCTGCTGCACGAACAGGGTGGCGGCCGCATCGGGGAACTGCTGGGCCAGAGAAGTGTAGCGGACCTCGCCCTTCAGGAATTCCTGATAGTCGCCGGTGGGATCCTTGCTGTCGACGGTCATGGGGTTCTTGCCCTCCGCCGCCAGGGCCGGATTGTACCGGTACAGCTGCCAGTATCCGCAGTCCACGGCCTTCTTGATCTCGGCCTGGGCCTTGCCCATGCCGCCCTTGGCCCGCAG
>CAMOGC010000052.1 GCA_946613955.1 uncultured Clostridia bacterium | reverse complement strand
CCTTCCTTTATACCCTTCCCGTTCTCCTCTCCTTACCACTTTTCTTCCCTCCGTTTTTCTGCCTTCTTCTGTTTTCTGTTCCCTCTGCCGTCCTTTTTCAGATCCATCTTCAGCTTTTTTCGTCGTTCGGGCCGGGTCGAGTCAGCCTTCGCTTTGAACTCCTGACCCAAAATATGCCTCCTCGTTTTCTCTTCCTTTAGGGCCCGGGAAAATTCCGCGTTCCCTGCTTTGATCTTTCAGGACACACCCGAAGGGCGGCAGGAGAGGATCGACGGCAAAACAGGTTCCGGGTCAGGTTTGCAATTTCGCTGAGCCCTGGCCCGCGTCCAGCACCCGTGTGACGATACCGCCGCCCAGGCAGCAGTCCCCGTCATAAAGCACGGCGCTCTGCCCGGGGGTGACCGCCCGCTGGGGCACCAGGGAGCGGATCCGCAGCTGATTTCCTTCCCACGTCGCCTCCACCGGCTGATCCCCCTGGCGGTAGCGGTATTTTGCCGTACAGCGGAAGGTTTCCCCCTCGCCCGCCGGCGGGTCCCCGACCCAGGTCACATCCTCCGCCAGGCACAGGGTGGAATACAGCATGGGATGATCCTCCCCCTGGGCCACCAGCAGAACGTTTCTTTCCAGATCCTTCCCGATGACAAACCAGGAGCGGCCGTCCCCCCTTCCGCCGATGCCCAGGCCCCTGCGCTGGCCCAGCGTATAATACATCAGGCCCTCATGCCGGCCCACCACCGTTCCGTCCGGGGCGACCATATCACCGGGCCGGGCGGGCAGGTATTCCGAAAGGAACTTCCGGAAATTGCGCTCCCCGATAAAGCAGACGCCGGTGGAATCCTTCTTGTCATAGACCGGCAGGCCCCGCTCCTCCGCAAGCTGCCGCACCTCCCGCTTGGTCATGCCGCCCACGGGGAAGAGTGCCTTTTTCAGCTGGCCGCTATGTACCATATAAAGGAAGTAGCTCTGATCCTTGTTCGGATCCGCCCCCCGCAGCAGGGCACCTTCCCCGTCCGTGCGCACGAAGTGGCCCGTCGCCATTTTGGCCGCCCCCAGCTTCATGGCAAAATCCAGGAAGGCCCGGAATTTGATTTCCCGGTTGCACAGCACATCGGGATTGGGCGTCCGCCCCGCCTGATACTCCTTCAGAAAATAGGAAAACACCCGATCCCAGTATTCCTTTGCGAAGTTGACGCTGTAATAGGGGATGCCGATCCGGTCGCAGACCCGCTGGACGTCCCGCCAGTCGTCCTCGGCGGTACAGACGCCGTTCCCGTCCTCCTCCTCCCAGTTTTTCATAAAAACCCCGACAACATCATAGCCCTGCTCCTTCAGGAGCAGGGCCGCCACGGAGGAATCCACCCCGCCGCTCATGCCGACCACAACGCGCTCGCTCAATCCTCGGCCTCCATCAGTCTTTTCAGTACCGCTCCGGCAATCTCCTCCGCCATGCGGTCGCGATCCTGCCGGGCGTCCACCGTCACGTATCTTTCCGGGTTTCGGCGGATCCGCTCATGATAGGCCTCCTCCACCCGGGCATGGAAGGCTTCCTTTTCCATTTCCATCCGATCCAGCCGGCTGGCGGCGCTGCGCCGGGCCAGGGCCGTCCGGTGATCCAGATCCAGAAAAACCGTCAGCATCGGCTCCGTCCCTTCCACGGCGGGAGCGTTGATGGCGATAACCTCGTCCACCCCCAGATTTCTCCCGCCGCCCTGATAGGCCACGGAGGAATCGAGGAACCGATCGCTGAGCAGCACCTTGCCCGCGGCCACCGCCGGGCGAATCACCTCGCGGACATGCTGGGCCCGGCCCGCCGCGTACAGCAGAGCCTCGGTTTCCGCCGTCATTTCGACGTTTTCCGGATCCAGCAGAATATCGCGGATCTTTTCCCCGATGCGGCTGCCGCCGGGCTCCCGGCTGTGCACCACTTCGAAGCCGTATCGATCCAGCGCGTCGGTCAGCCGGTCGATCTGGGTGCTCTTGCCGCTGCCGTCCAGCCCCTCCATGGACAGGAAGGCCCCCTCTGGCGCCGGCGCGCCGGGACAGAGGATTTCCGCGATCTCCCGGGGGGTGGCGGCGATTTTTTCCGCGCCGGCGGTTTCCAGCTCTTCCCGGCTGCCGTATCCGTAGGTCACCCCGAGGGTATGCACGCCCGCCTCCCGGCCCCCTTCGATATCGAAGCGGCGATCCCCGATCATCCAGACGGTTTCACCCGCCATGGGCATGACCGCCCGGATCAGCTCCGCCTTTTCGGCGTGGCCGTCGGTGGCGCAGGAAACGGCCTCGAAATACTTCATCAGGCCGAAATGCTCCAGGATGGAGCGGGAGGCGCCCTCCGGCTTGCCGGAGACGATGCCCATCCGGGCCCCTTCCCGCCGCAGCGTCCGCAAAAGAAAGCGCACCCCCGGATACACCCGGTTTTCAAACTTTCCCAGGGTGTTATACCGCTCCCGGTACACCTGCTGGGCCTGCCACGCCTGCTCCTCGGTCATGCCCATCAGCTCCCGGAAGGACCAGATCAGCGGCGGCCCGATAAATTTCCGAAGGATCTTCTCCTCCGGCCGGGGAAAGCCCATCCGGTCCGCCGCGTAGCGGACGCAGTTCCAGATGCCCTCCTCGGACTGGGTCAGCGTCCCGTCCAGATCGAAGAAAACCCAGGTTTTTTCCAGCATGCCCATGCGCTTATCCTTCCGATTGTTCCGATTATCCTTCGACGCGAATCATGTTTTCCACCTGGCATTTGTCGGAATTCAGCGCCTGAACCACCCGCCGCATCGCCTTCTCCGGCGCGGAATGGGTAATGATGATCAGGGTCGCCCGGCCGCCGGGCTGCGCGTCCTTTTGCATCATGGAGGAGACGGAAACGCCTTCCCCCGCCAGCAGCCCCGTGACCCACGCCAGCACGCCTGGCTCGTCCACCGCCTTCATGCGAAGGAAGTACTTGCTTTCCCAGTCCTCCGTCACCGGCAGGGAATCCGGCCGGAAATAGGGCATGGGGTGCGCAGCGTTCTGCGCCGCCTGCAGAATATCCCCCACGACAGCGCTGGCCGTGGGCCAGTCTCCCGCGCCCCGGCCCTGCAGGGTCAGATCCTTGAAGGCGTGGCCCAGCATAAAGACCGCGTTCAGCGATCCGTCCACCCGGGCCAGGGGATGGTTTTTCGGCAGGAAGGTCGGATGCACCCGGGCCTCGATTTTGCCGCCGCTTTCCTTGCCGACGGCCAGCAGCTTCAGCACATAGCCCATCTCCCGGCCGTAGGCGATGTCCTCCGGGGTAATCCGGGTAATGCCCTCCCGGTAAATATCCTTTACATAGACCCGGCTGTGGAAGGCGAGGCTGGCGAGGATGCTCAGCTTGTAGACCGCGTCGAAGCCCTCCACGTCCGCCGTGGGGTCCGGCTCCGCCAGGCCGAGACGCTGGGCGTCGGCCAGCACGGCCTCGTAGCTTTCCCCCTCCGCCGTCATGCGGGAGAGAATATAGTTGGTCGTCCCGTTGATGATGCCCATCATCTGTTCCACATGATTGGCAATCAGGGGCGTCTGGATGGCGTTGATAATCGGAATCGTTCCGCAGACGCTGGCCTCGTAATAGAGCCCGGCGCCGGTTTTCGCCGCCGCGGCGCGCAGCTCGTCCCAATGGAGGGAGAGGGCCATCTTATTGGCCGTCACGACGCTCTTTCCGCCCTCCAGCGCCCGCAGCATCCATCCCGCCGCCGGCTGTTCCCCGCCCAGGAATTCGCAGACGATCTGGATCTCCGGATCGGCGAGGATGTCCTCCACGTCCGTGGTCAGCACCTCATCGGGCACCTCGTGGCCTCCGTGGACCTTCTTGTCCAGCACCAGCGCCTTTTTGACCCGCAGGGAGCATCCCGTCCGCGCCTCCAGCTCCCCGCCGAAGGTCCGGATCAGATCCCAAACGCCGCCGCCGATATTGCCCAGCCCCAGAAGTCCCAGCACAACCTGTTTCATCCTTTTTCTCCTTCCGCGCGGTTCCGCTCATAGATCAGCCGCAGCCCCTTGAGGGTCAGCAGCCCGTCCAGCCTGTCGATGGCTTTGCTTTCCTCGGCGATCATCACGGCCAGACCCCCCGTCGCCACCACCAGGGCTTCCCGACCCAGCTCCTGCCGGATTTTCCGGACGATGTTCTTGACCAGGCCCACATAGCCGTAATACATGCCGCTTTGCAGATTGGTCAGGGTCGACCGCCCGATAACGGTTTCCGGCCGGGTCAGCTCAAACCTTGGCAGCTTCGCCGTCCCGGTCACCAGGGCCTCGCTGCTCAGCTTGATCCCGGGGCAGATCAGCCCGCCGAGGAAGGCGCCGTTTTCATCCACGACGCCGAAGGTGGTCGCCGTTCCGAAATCGATAAAAATGCAGGGCCCGCCGTATTCCTCGTAGGCGGCTACCGCGTTGGCGATCCGGTCGCTGCCCAGCTCCCGGGGATTGTCGTAACGGATATTGATTCCCGTCCGGACCCCGGGCGCCACCACCAGGGGCACCTGGCCGAAGTAATTCTGGAGCATGTGCTCGATGGTAAAATTGATGGTGGGAACCACGCTGGACAGGACGATTCCCTCCACATCCGCCGGGGAGACGCCCTCGTGGGCGAACATGGAGGACAGGCGGATGCCGTATTCATCGGAGGTGGATTTGATATCCGTGGACATCCGCCAGTATTTGACCATGTCCTTTCCTTCAAAGAGCGCCGTTTTGATATTGGTGTTTCCCACGTCCATGCAAAGGATCATCCGTTTGCTCCTCCTTCATCCCGGTTTCCGCCCCCGCCGTGAAACCGCGAAAGCCGCCGGCCGCCGCGTCCCGGAAGCTCCGCCGCCCGGCCGGAAGCCCGGGAAGCCGCCCTCCGCGGGGCGCGCGGGCAGAGCCGGCCGGTCACTCGATCATCCGGGCCTTTTTCAGCGCGACGCCCGCCGCGCCGGTCACCAGCGCCGCCACCGCCATTTCCACCACCGCGTTTATCCCCACGGAGGCGACGATATAGGCGATTACGCCCCGGCCGGCCATGGCGCCCTGCATATAGTCGGTCTGGCGGAAAAACAGCACCAGCAGGCCCATAAAGAACAGCGTATTCAGAAAGGCGGAACAAAAGCCCGTGACCGCGCCCCGCGCGTACAGGGGCGCCCGGGTTTTTTTCATTCCCCGATACACCAGCGCCGTCAGCACGCCCACCAGCACCCGGGACAGAAAGCGCTGGGCAAACATCAGGCAGGCGAAGCCGAAGCCCGGGTTCGCCGTTACCAGCGCCACGCCCATGCCGCTGACGCCCAGGATGCCGTAGCACTGCAGAAAGCTGATCAGCCCGAAGGCCCCGCCCACGATCATCCCGCCGGGAATCCCCATGGCCATGGCGGCGATCGCCACCGGGATCATGTTAAAGGTAATGGAAAGGCCGGCCGGCATGGGGATGTTGACCAGCGCCAGCACCACCAGCACCGCGATCAGCATGGCCACAAGCGTCATCTGGGATACCCTGGAATTCCGAATGTTCATCCTGTTCATATTTCCCTCCGTTCGGGCTCTTTCAGATGCCCGTCGATGGGGCCAGGGAAACGATTTTCTCCGGAGCGCCCCGCGCTCCCGGGAGCAGGTTTTTCCCGGCCCTGGATTTTTATTTCCGCTTTGGCTCCGCCCGCCCGCGTCCGGGGCCGAGGCTCCCGGCGCGTTCTTTCCGACGGAACGCTGCGGATGGGCTTTATTATACATGGTTTTGCCGGATTGTAAAGGGAAACGGGCGGGCGGATCTCCCGGACGTCTGCAAAATACGACGGCTGCGCTCCCCGGCGCGAATGTCCGGAAAACGGGCGCCCCATTGGAGAAGCGGTCTTTGCTTCCCGGCGCGCGTATGAGGGAAACGGACGGCACAAAAAAACGGCCCCGAAGGGCCGCTTTCCGAACGATTTTTTCCGAACGCGATCTGATCATCCCGGGGACCGGACGCATCCAGACCCGCGAAGCGCGTCAGAGGCAAAAGCCTCCGTCCTTTTCCTTACTGGGCCGGCTTTTCTTCCTTTACTTCGCCGCCCTCGAACATCCATATATTGCTGATGAAATCGACGATGGTCTTCGCCTGCGCGTCCGTCACGGGGAGGGTGTCGTCGTTCTCGTTGGCGTAGAAGGCAATGGCGTTGATCACATAGCCCTTCCACAGGGAGGTAATGACCAGGGACTCGGAATTATCGTCGCGGATCCGGTCCACGATCAGCTTGGTGCCGAAATTGGTGAGGACGATGTCGAAGGTCGCATTCTCATAGCCCGCGGCATCCAGCTCCGCCTGATGGTTTTTCCGGATCTCCTCGTCGGAATAATCGTTGATGCTCGCGCCGTTGGACGTGTCGTCATAGCTGATGCCGACGATCATGTTCAGGCCGGTCCGCAGGGGGGTCTTGTCCTCCGCGGAGGCTTTGGGATACATCGTCGCCCAGAAAATGGACTTGTCGTCGCTGAATTCGGATTCCACCACATATCCATCGGGCACCTGATAGGTCACCCGGAAGCTGCCGTTCACCTCGATCTCCTGGGGTTCGCCTTCCGCCACGGCGGAAGCACAGCCCAGCAGAAGCACGGCGGCCATCAGTATCGCAAACAGCTTTTTCATCTGTATGTTCTCCTTTCTTCCCCCGTCTTATTTCGCGATGGTGGTATACTTGCTGGCGATAAAGCCATAGACCTTGGCCGCCTCATCATAGATGAATTTCCAGTTTCTGCCCTCGGCGATGACCGTCAGGAGCGTCCCATCCCGAACGTATTCCACCAGCTTGGAATACTTGGAGGGGGCCCAGCGGATCCTGGCCGTTCCGGATTTCACATCGGCAATGACCGCCACCTTGTAGGGCGTCACATAGTTCATCCCGGAGAACTGGGAATTCAGGCCTTCCACCGTCTGGGAGCCCAGGGCGCTGTCCGTCAGCACCTTGCCCTGGGAATCCGTCGGCTTATCCTGATCCCTGGGCTGGCCGGCGGGCTTGGTGTCCACCAGATACCGGGCCTGCACCCAGGCATCCTGGCTTCCCCAGACGATCTGCGCCCACTCGCCTTCCACATGATCCACGCCGACGGCCTCGCCGTATTTCAGTTCGCCGATCTTATTGTTGGCCGGCGCATGGGGCGAGGAGCGGACATTCAGCACCCCCCGGTTCCCGGTTTTGACGTATTTGGTCACCACCTCGCCGGCCGCCGTCGTCATCCCCGCGGCCAGACCCAGCATGAGTGCCAGCACCAGCGCCGCCGCTACGATTCTTTTCATGGAACAGAACTCCTTCCTTTTTTTTGCCGGTTTCCTCCCGGTCCTTTGCGTCATTATACCATTCCCGCAAATCGATCGCAAGCAGATATTTTACTCTTTTGTAATAGTTTTGTCGTTTTTTAAGGCGTTGCCGGATGGGCGACAGCCCTGATTCCGCGGCCATGCGGCAGGCGCCCGCCGCGGCGGGAGCGCTCCAACGGCCCGGCATTTTTCGGTTCTTCCCCCGGCCGGCCTCAGATCAGCATCAGCAGCCCCTGCGCCGCGGCCACCGCGCAGCAGGCGGCGATGGCCACCGTCAGCAGGCTCTTCCCCCTCCAGGCCAGGATCACCGCCACCACCACGCCCACCGCCGCCGTCCGCAGATCCCCGGTGGAATACAGCACGTCCGGAAAGGTCATCGCGCCCAGCACGGCGTAGGGAATATAGCTGAGAAAGGACTGGACAAAGCGGCTGCGGATGGGCCGGCGGAAAACCGTCAGGGGCAGCATGCGGATCAGGTAGGTCACCACCGCCATCACCGCCAGATAAGGCAGAAAAATTCTCCAGCTCACGGCTTTTCCTCCTCCACGGGGAACAGCAGCGCACCGGCCCCCGCCGCGATCACCGCGCAAATGATGATGACAAAGCCGCTGGAAACCCGGTTCAGCCCCGGCACATACCGGAAGCAGAGGCTCAGGGCCACCGCCAGCCCCACCACGAAGCGGATGGGCTTGTGTTTCCGGGCGGGGGGCAGGATAATCGCCAGGAACATGCCGTAGATGGCGATCCCCAGCGCCGAGCGCACGAAGGCCGGCAGCAGCGTTCCCGCCACGGCCCCCAGCAGCGTCCCCAGCGTCCATCCGATCCAGGGCGGAACGATCAGGCCGTACAGGTAGTTTTTCCCCACCTTTCCCGGCTGGGAGGAGGCAACGGCGAAGATCTCATCCGTATTGGCGAAGGAGAAGATCATCCGCTGCAGCGTGCCCATGGACGCGTCCAGCTTTCGCCCCAGGCTCAGGCTCATCAGCGCGTAGCGCAAATTGATGGTCAGCTGGGTCAGGGCCATTTCCCCCAGGGAGGCACCGCCGGCGATGAGCGGCAGCGCCGCCAGCTGGCCCGCGCTGGTCAGGTTCGTGGCGGAAATGAGCACCGCCTGCGGCCAGCTGAGCCCCGCGGCCACAGCCTGCATGCCGAAGGCGAAGGAAACGCTCAGATAGCCCAGGGCGATCGGAATGCCGTGTCGGAAGCCCTTCCAGAACGCCCCGTTCATTGCTTCCGCTCCATGGGATGGATCCCCTTTTCGTCCACCCAGGCCAGAATCGGGGCCACCGGCTCCGCCGGCTCCTCCGAAATCGTGATAGCCGCCCGGATCGCCGCCTCGGCCCGGTCCGCGTCCTCCTCCCGGCGGGCGTGCAGCACGCACAGGGGCGTATCCTTTTCCACCTGATCCCCCAGCCGGACGCAAAGCACAAAGCCCACCGCGGGATCGATGGAATCCTCCTTGCGCAGGCGGCCGGCGCCCATGCTCTGGGCCGCCATGCCCAGGGCCGCGGTTTCCATTTTGCTGACCCAGCCGGCCTTTCCGCAGGCGATTTCCCGGATAACCGGCGCCTGCGGCAGAAGCGATACGTCGTCGCATACGCGGGGATCGCCGCCCTGGGCCCGGATCATCTCCCGCAGCTTTTCCAGGCCAAGGCCGGAGGAAATGGCCTCCCGCATCATCTGCCGCCCCTCCTCCAGCTCCTTCGCCTTTCCGGCCAGCATCAGCATAAAGCTGCCCAGCGTCAGGGATACATCCAGCAGATCCCCGCCGGCGCGGCCGGCCAGCAGATCGATGGCCTCCCTGACCTCCAGGGCGTTGCCCACGTGGGTCCCCAGGGGCTGATCCATGCCGCTGACCAGGGCAATCGCGGGCTTGCCCGCCAGAGCGCAGACCCGCACCATAATTTCCGCCAGCTCAAAGCTTTCCTCCCGGGTGTGCATCAGGGCGCCGGAGCCGGTTTTGACATCCAGCACGATGCCGTCCACCCCCGAGGCCAGCTTCTTGCTCAGGATGGAGGAGACGATCAGCGGCAGGGAATCCACCGTGGAGGTCACGTCCCGCAGGGCGTAGAGGGTTTTGTCCGCCGGAGCCAGATCCGCCGTCTGGCCGACGACGGCCACGCCGATTTCCCGGACCTGGCGGATAAAGTCCTCCACCGACCGGTCCACCTTCAGGCCGGGGATGGATTCCAGCTTGTCCAGGGTTCCGCCCGTATGCCCCAGGCCCCGGCCGCTCATCTTCGCCACCGGCACGCCGCAGGCCGC
>CAMOGC010000051.1 GCA_946613955.1 uncultured Clostridia bacterium | reverse complement strand
TGATGCTGGGCGGCGCCGAAGCCTCGGGGACGTGGTACCTGTTTGACGTGGATCATGTGCCGGAAAACCTGGGCTTCCGGGTCAGTGAGTACAGCGGGACGGTGAAGATGACGTTCCTGGGCGACTGCACCCTGGGCGGAGAGGAATCCTCCAGAGGCAGCCGGCTGGGCTTCGTCCGGCGGATTCAGGAAAACGGCCTGGATTTTCCCATGCGGTATCTCTCCCGCCTGACGGCGGAGGACGATGTGTCCGTGGCCAACCTGGAGGGAGTGCTGACGGACCGGAAGCTGCCGAAGGTCGAAAAAACCTATAATTTCAGCGGGCCTACCGCCTATACCGGCATCCTGACCGGAGCGGGCATCGAATGCGTGACCCTGGCCAACAACCATTCCCGGGATTACGGCGAGGCGGGATACCGGGATACGAAGGAAGCCCTGGATCGGGCAGGGGTCGCCTATTTCGGGACCGACTGCGTGGCAGTCTGGGAAAACGAGGACGGACTGCTGATCGGCTTTACCGGCGCCTACATGTCCGCCAACGGAAACCGGGGGAAGGCGTATGCCCGCCAGGTCGAATGCCTGAAGAGGATCGGCTGCGCCGCCGTGATTACCGTGATGCACGCGGGGCAGGAGTATGTCTATACTCCCACGGGATACCAGAAAAACATCGCCCGAAGGGCGGCGGAGATGGGTGTGACGCTGCTGGTGGGCCATCATCCCCATGTGGTGCAGGGATACGATTTTGTGGAGGGTATGCCGGTGGTCTACAGCCTGGGCAACTGCTCCTTCGGGGGAACCACCCATGCCGAGGATTCCGATGCCCTGATTCTGCAGGCGGAGCTGCGTTTCGAGGACAGCGAGCTGCGGGAAACGACCCTGCGCTTTTTCCCGATTTCCATTACCAGCGATCCGCGGTACAATAACTATTCTCCTCGCTTCCTGACGGGGAAGGACGCGGAGCGCGTGCTGACCAAAATGGAAAAATCCACCGGCAGGGGGTTTGACGGCTTCGACGAGGGAACGGGCGCCGTCGTGTCCGCTCCGGTGAACGCGCCATCAGGCCGAGGAACATAAAAAGATCGCCGGGCGGAATCGCCCGGCGGTCATGCTTTTGATCAGGTTTCGGAAAAGGTCTTCCAGAAGGCTTCTTCCGCCCTGCGGACGGCGTCGGCTTCCCAGTTCAGGCGGCCGTAGCGGCGGGTGGCCTCGAAGATTTCCCGGCTTTTTTCTTCCGTCAGGAAGCCGGGAGCCAGGCGCCAGAACCAGTTGTTTTCCAGCCGGGAGGGCTCGTTGATCCGGGCCTCGTGGCCCAGATCCAGCCAGTCCTGCAGGGCGATGACGCAGGTTTCCGCCCGGCTCATCAGGGCGGCCCGGACGAAGACCCGGCTGATGCGGTCGGCGGGGACATTTTCCGCGCCGAAATAGGTCCGGACCTGATGCTGCTGCGCTTCCGTCAGGGTGGCGAACCAGCCGTTGACGGGATCGTTGTCATGGGTGCCGGGATAGACGACGCAGTGCTCCGGGATATTGTGGAGGAGATAGTCGTTGGAGGCGCCGAAATCCTTCTCGTCAAAGCCGAACTGGAGCACCTTCATGTTGGGGAAGCCGGTATCCCGCACCATGGCGCGGACGGAATCCGTCATGAACCCCAGATCCTCCACGATTACCGGCTTATAGCCCATGTTTTCCCACATCTGGCGGAAAAGATCCATCCCGGGGCCCTTTTCCCAATGGCCGTTCTTCGCCAGGGGCCGGTCGGCGGGGATGGAGAAATATTCGTCCAGCCCGCGGAAGTGGTCGATGCGCAGCATGTCGCACTGCTGGAAATTCATCCACAGCCGGGCCATCCACCAGCCGAAGCGATCCCCCCGGTGGGCGTCCCAGCGGTAAAGGGGCGTTCCCCAGACCTGGCCGTCGGCGGAGAAGGCGTCCGGCGGGCAGCCGGCCACCGCCGTCTGGCGGCAGTCCTCTCCCAGCTGGAACAGGTTCGGATGGGCCCAGACGTCGGCACTGTCGTAGGCCACATAGATGGGGATGTCCCCGATGATGCGGATATGCTTGCTGTTGGCGTAGGTCTTCAGGGCGTGCCATTGGGTAAAGAAGACAAACTGGGTATATTTGTGGAATTCCACATCGAAATACAGCTTCCGATGATAATAATCCAGCGCGAAGTCCCAGTGGTGACGGATGTCCGTGGGCCAGTCGGACCAGACCTGATCCCCGAAGAAGGCCTTCAGGGACATGAACAGGGCATAGTCGTCCAGCCACCATCCGTTATCCCGGATGAAGCGCTGGAATTCCGGATTCTCGGCGATCCGGCTCCGCTCATAGGCCTTCCGCAGCAGGGGAAGACGACGGGTGTAGAGTTTGTCGTAATCCACCCGGGCAGGATCGTTCCCGAAATCGACCGCATCCACCTCTTCCCGGGTCAGAACCCCTTCGGCCACAAGGGCGTCCAGATCAATATACCAGGGATTGCCGGCGAAGGCGGAGAAGGACTGATACGGGGTATCAAAGGACAGCGTATGGTTCGGCGGGTTCAGGGGCAGAATCTGCCAGAAGGTCTGGCCGGAGCGCTCCAGAAAATCCACAAAGGCGTAGGTCTCCTTGCCAAAGGAACCGATTCCGTATTTTCCGGGAAGGGCGGAAACGGGCATCAGAATACCGGCGGAACGATTCATGAATCAAATACCTCCTCGGAAGTCCCTGGGATTATGCCAGGGCGGCGTAGGCGATGGCGGTTTCCGCGGCCAGCCGGGCGTTGTTGTAGACCAGGCGGATGTTGGATTCCAGGCTGTCGCCGCCGGTCAGCTCCGCCACCCGGGCCAGCAGGAAGGGGGTAATTTTCTTGCCCTTGACGCCCTGGGCGACGGATTCGGCCACGGCCTGATCGATCGCCCGGTTGATGACATCGTCATCCATGGCGTAGGCCTCGGGAATGGGGTTGGTTACCAGCATGCCGCCCCGCAGCCCCATGGCGCGCTGGGCATGGAAGGCGCGGGCGATTTCCTCGGGCGAATCCACCTGATAATCCACCTCCAGGCCCGAATGGCGGGAATAGAAGGCGGGCAGCTCCTTCGTCCGATATCCCAGGACGGGGACGCCGTGGGTCTCCAGATATTCCAGAGTCAGGGCCAGATCCAGGATGGCCTTGGCGCCCGCGCAGACGACGGTCACCGGCGTCTGGGCCAGCTCCTCCAGATCGGCGGAAATATCCATGGTGGTTTCCGCCCCCCGATGGACGCCGCCGATGCCGCCGGTGGCGAAGAAGGAGATCCCCGCCATATGGGCGATCATCATGGTCGTGGTCACGGTGGTGGCGCCATCCTCCCCACGGGAGCAGAGCATGGCGATATCCCGGCGGCTGGCCTTGGCGATCGCCTGGCCCTTTTTGCCGAAATACTCAATTTCCTCCGGGGTCAGCCCCGCCTTCAGCCGGCCGCCGATGATCGCGATAGTGGCCGGGATGGCGCCGGCGTCCCGGATGATTTTTTCCACATTCAGGGCGGTTTCCACGTTCTGCGGATAGGGCATGCCGTGAGAGATGATGGTGGATTCCAGGGCTACGACGGGTTTTCCGGCGGCCAGGGCTTCCGCAACCTCCGGTTTGACATCCAGATAACAGTTTTTCATGGGTGCTCCTCCTTTTGATGCTTTGCCGGCGCCTGACGGGGCAGGGAACAGCCGGCCTTTTGTGATGAAAATCCGGGCAGCGCCTGAAGCGCGATCAGCCCGGACGCGCGCGCAGACGGGCTGCCAGCGTTTCCGGGTTCAGATCCGGATGGATGGCGCCGGGAGCCTCCACGGCGATGCTGGCGGCGGCGGACGCAGCCCGCGCTTTTTCGGCCAAATCGCCGCCCCGCAGATGGCTCCAGACCAGGCCGGCGACGAACGCGTCCCCGGCGCCGGTCATGTTCCGCGGACGGGCGGGAAAGCAGGGGATCCACAGATGGCGCCCCGGCTCCGCTGCAAAAACGCCGTCTCCGCCCAGGGAGATATAGACCTCGCCCAGGCCGGTTTTCAGCAGCGCCTCCGCGGCGGCGGCCAGCTCCGGCTCCGTCCGGGTGGGAAGACCGGTCATGAGCTCCGCCTCCAGCCGGTTGGGTTTAAAGGCCCGGAGCTTTCCCAGAACGGGACGGAGCTTTTCCGATTTGGCCACGGAAACCGGATCGGCAAAGAGCGGAGCCGTACAGCTTTCCGCCAGAAAACGGATGGTTTCCGCCGGCAGATTAGCGTCCAGCACCACCGCGGCGGCCCGGTTCAGCAGGGGAAGCCGGGCTTCGACGAAGCCCGGGGTGAGCCGCTGGCAAATCGCCATGTCGGAGACCGCCAGGCGCATATCCCCCTTTTCATCGGCGATAAAGAGATAGGCAGAGGAGGGCTCTTCCGGGGACCGGAGCGCCAGGGACATATCGATTCCCGCGTCCCGGCAGTCCGCCTCCAGCCGGGCGCCGAAGGCGTCCTGCCCCAGGGCGGTCAGAAAAACCGTACGGAGGCCCAGCTGCGCCAGATTCCGGGCGATATTGTGCCCGACGCCGCCGGGGGAGAGGCGGATCCGGCCCGGATTGGAATCCCGCTCCAGAAGGGGATGATCCGGCTTGGCGCCGATATCCATGTTGATGCCGCCGACCACGGCGACAAAGGGATCCTCCCGCGCCATTTTTCTCCTCCTCGCTTCGGCGGCCCGGCAAAAACTCCGCGATCCTTGTCAGATTTATGCCGCGGGAGCGTTTTCCGGCGGCAAAAAGAAAGGGCCCTTTCGCCGCTGAACTCCGACGAAGAAAGGGGCTTTTCCGCCTTTCAGTGTACCATTATCCGCGGAGAAACGCAAGCTTCGGCTTTCGCGCTTCCTTGACAAGCGGCGGCGGACAGAGTACAATCATTTCCGTTATTTTATCCGGTGGAACCGGGAATGGGGGATTTATTTTCGTGGACGCAGGCGGCTCACCGTGGCCATGGATCCTTTCGGTACTATGCATTCTGTTCGCGAATTATATCGCCATCGCGGAGACATCCATCGCTTCTGTTTCAAAAACGAGAATACGATCTCTGGCGGAGCGGGGGGACCGGCGGGCCAAAATGGTGCAGAAGGCCCTGGATCATTTTGACCGGACGATTTCCACGATACTGATCTGCACGAATATTGCCCATCTGGCGGCGGCGTCCCTGATTACCGTGGCGGTGACCCGGCGGTGGGGCCTCAACGCCGTGACCCTTTCCACGCTGATTACCTCCATGACGGTCTTTTTCTTCGGGGAGATGCTGCCCAAATCCCTGGCCAAGAAGTATCCCGAGAAGCTGAGCCTTTTGAGCATTACGCCCCTGACCTGGCTGGATCATTTTTTTGCCCCGCTCTCCAAACTGCTGGCCATGATCGGCCGGGCGGCGGGCCGGCATTCCGAGGAGGACAACCCGGTTACGGCCACGGAAGAGGAAATTCACGATATCATCGACAGCATGACGGAGGAGGGCACCCTGGACGAGGAGCACGGGGATCTGATTTCCTCCGCCCTTCGCTTTGACGACATCACGGTCGAAAGCATCCTGACCCCACGGGTCGACGTTATGGCCATCGACATCGCCTCCTCCCCGGCGGAGATTCTGGATCTGATCAAAAAGCAGAACCACTCCCGGCTGCCGGTTTACGAGGGCTCCATCGACAACGTGATCGGGGTTTTGCGGATCCGGCGGTACCTGCGGGCCTACCTGCATCAGGGGGAAAACGTGAACCTTCGCCGGCTTCTGGATGAACCGATGTTTGTGACCGACAGCGTCAAGATCGACGACCTCTTTCTTCAGATGACCAGGGCGAAGCAGAGCCTGGCGGTGGTAACGGATCATTATGGGGGAACCGTCGGCATCGTGACCACCGAGGACATTCTCGAAACCCTGGTGGGGGATATCTGGGACGAGGAGGACGTGGTGGAAACCCCGGTAGTGGATCTGAAAAACGGCAGCTTCATGGTGGACGCGGAAGAATGCGTCGGAGACGTTTTCGACGAAATCGGCTTCGAGGATCCCGAGGAGGATGCCGAGCTGCGCGGAAAGCGGGTGGGCGAATGGGTTTTCGAGCATTTTCCCTCCATCCCCAGGACGCAGGAGCACTTCGATTATCACGGCCTGCGGGTTTATGTGGCCCGGATGGAGCATAACCGGATCCGGAAGGCCATGTTCCGGCTGCCCGAAAAAGCGGCGGAGAAGGAGGAAAAGAAATGACGCCTTTTCTGCTGATCGTGGGAGTCGTGCTCTGCGTTGTGCTGAGCCACTTTTTCTCCGGGGCGGAGATGAGCTATTCCAGCTGCAACCGGCTGCGGCTGGAAAACGAAAAGGAAGCCGGCAACCGGAAGGCCGCCGTGGCCCTGTGGATTGTCGATCGGTTTGACGACGCCCTGGGGGCCATCCTGATCGGGAACAACCTGGTGAATATCGCGGCCTCCTCCATGGCGACCACCAGCGCCTTCCTGCTGGCGGGGAACGAAAACTACAGCGCTCTGGCCACCGCCCTGGTGACCATCGCGGTCATCATCTTCGGGGAAACGATCCCGAAGATCACGGCCAAGAAGGGCGCCAACCGGGTCGCCATGCAGGACGCCTACCCGCTGCGTGGACTGATGATCCTGTTCTGGCTGCCCGTCAGGGCGGTTGTGGGGCTGGTCAACCTGATCCTGAAGCCCTTCCCCGGCGAAAAGGCCGAGGAGGAGCCGGAGGAGAAGGTGGAGGAGCTGACCACCCTGATCGACACGGCGGAGGATGAATCCGTCATCGACGAAAACGAGAGCGAGCTGGTTAAGGCGGCCATCGATTTTCCGGATATTTCCGCCTCCGAGGCCATGACGGCCCGGGTGGACGTAATCGCGATCGACATCGACGACAGCTGGGAGGAAATCCTCTCCGTCATCGAAAGGTCCCGCTATACCCGGATTCCCGTGTATGAAGGATCCATCGATCATGTAATCGGCACGCTGCATCTGAACCGGTTTCTGAAGGCCCTGACGGAGAACAAGCATCCGGATCTGCGGAGCCTGCTGATGGAGCCCTGCTATGTCTACAAGACGATGAAGCTGCCCCAGGTGCTGAAAACCCTGCGGAAGAAGCGGCAGCATCTGGCGATCGTCGTGGACGAATACGGCGGCACCCTGGGCATCATTTCCATGGAAGATGTGCTGGAGATGGTGGTGGGGGACATCTGGGACGAGAACGACACGGTGCAGAATTACCTGGTCCGCCGGAACGAGCGGGAATACGAGATCGACGGCGACACGCCCCTTTCCGACCTGCAGGAGCTGTTCCGCCTTCCGGACGAGGAATTCGCCTTTGAGAGCGAAACCGTCGGCGGATGGACCATCGAGATGTACGGCGCTTTCCCGGAGGCCGGGAATCAATTCCGCTTCCGGGACGCGGTGGTCACCGTTCTGGCTGTGGACGAACGGCGGGTGGAGAAGATCCTGGTGACCTTCGACCCGCAGGAGAACGAGAAGAAAAAAGAAAAAAAGCCGGAGACGCCCCCGGCGAAAAGAAGAACGGAAGAGAAGAACGAAGAAAAACCGGAGGCGATCCCGGCGAAAAGAAAAATGGAAGAGAAAAACGAAGAAAAGCCGGGGGCAGCTCCGGCAGAATAACACGAAAAGAAGGGGCCGGCCGCTTTATACGAAGCGGGCCGGCCCCTGGCGATCAGAAGGCCCCGCCGAATAACCGGCGGGGCCGCGTATATTGCTTTACGGTAAAATGGCCTTGGATCGAATGGATTCCCTTGCCGGGAGGCATCCGCCCTCCGACGGAGCTTTGCGTGTTCGATCTTTTCGCGGGAAACCGGCCGGACGGCTTCAGCTGTTCTGGTCGATGTAGGCCAGCTCCTCGGCGGTAAAGGAAAGGTTTTCCGTGCATTTCAGGCTGTCCAGGATCTGCTCGGGGCGGGAGGCACCCACCAGAACGCTGGTCACCACCTCGTCCCGCAGCACCCAGGCCAGCGCCATCTGGGCCAGGGACTGGCCGCGCTGGAGCGCCAGATCGTTCAGCGCGCGGATTTTCCGCAGCACTTCCTCCGTCAGATAAGCCTCCTTCAGGAAGCGGCCGTCGGTCCGGACGCGGGAATCCGCGGGGATGCCGTTCAGATAGCGGTTCGTCAGCATGCCCTGGGCCAGGGGCGAGAAGGTGATGATCCCCTTGCCGCATTCGGCGGCAGCTTCCTTCAGACCGTTGCGCTCGATGGAACGGTCAAAGATGGAATAACGGTTCTGGTTGATGATGAAGGGAACCCGCATCTCCTGCAGCAGGGCGGCGGCTTCCTTCATCCGCGGGCCGTCATAATTGGACAGGCCGACATACAGCGCCTTGCCGGAGAGGACGATGTCCCGGAGGGCCAGCATCGTTTCCTCCAGGGGCGTTTCCGGATCCGGCCGGTGATGATAGAAGATGTCCACATAGTCCAGCCCCATGCGGCGGAGGCTCTGATCCAGGCTGGCCATCAGATACTTCCGGCTGCCGAAATCCCCGTAGGGTCCGGGCCACATGGTATAGCCGGCCTTGGTGGAAATCAGAATCTCATCCCGGTAGGCGCCGAGATCCTCCTTCAGAATCCGGCCGAAATTGATTTCGGCGCTGCCCTCCTCCGGGCCGTAATTGTTGGCAAGGTCGAAATGGGTAATGCCGGCGTCGAAGGCGGTGAGACACATCTTCCGCATGGTGTCGAAGCACCCGGTGGAACCGAAATTGTGCCACAGCCCCAGGGAAACGACGGGCAGCTTCAGGCCGCTGCGGCCGCTGCGGCGGAAGACCGCGGCATCATAGCGGGAATCGTTGGCGAGATACATGAATGGTTCCTCCTTTTTTGCTGGTCGTGAAAAACAGACGACGCGCGGGGGAAAAGCGTGTTCTACAGAACCACCACCCTGGGGTGGCAGTCCAGATCACCTTTGGTGACCCGGAGAGCCTCTCCTCCGGAGCGGACAGAGGCCGGATCGAAGCGGGAGAGGAAATCCTCCGCCGGCGCGATGGGCCAGTCCTCGTTGTACTTCGTTTTGTAATGCATGGGCAGGATGATCCGGGCCTCCAGCGCCTCGGCGGTTTCGAAGGCCTGGGCGGCGTCGATGGTATAGAACCCTCCGACCGGAACCATCAGGATGTCCGCCGGGTTCAGAAGGGCCAGCTCCTCCGCGTTCAGCGCGCGCCCCAGGTCCCCCAGATGGACCACCCGCAGCCCTTCCGCCTCCAGCAGGAAGAGCAGGTTTTTGCCCCGCTTCGCGCCGCCGGCGTCGTCATGATCCGAGAGGATGCCCGTGACCCGGACGCCGGGAGCAAAGGTGTGGACGCCCGCGAAATCGATCATCTGGGGATGGCCGGAGATGTTTTCCACCGCGTCGTGATCATGATGATGATGGGAAACCAGGACGCCGTCCGCCAAAAGACTCCGGACGGGGTAGCCGGTGGAGGCGTCGTAGGGATCCGTCACGATCCGCAGCCCGCATTCCAATGTGATCAGAAACTCGCTGTGGCCGATGTGCTCAAAAAGCATGGTGATTCCTCCTCCATTTGCAAATAGCCTGCCGCGAACG
>CAMOGC010000050.1 GCA_946613955.1 uncultured Clostridia bacterium | reverse complement strand
TTCAGGTCGCCGGGATCCTTTTCCCGGGCCGCGCAGATATCGGTCACCAGGGTGATGTCCGCCGCCTCCGTGCAGGTCAGATACTGGGAAAACAGAGTGCGCACCCGGCTGAAGGTATGCGGCTGCATCACCGCCCAGAGCCTGCCCCGGCACCTCTTCCGGGCGATGGAGAGCGCGTTGCGCATCTCGGCGGGATTGTGCCCGTAATCGTGGAAGATTTCCACGCCGTCCACCGTAGCGGTCAGCTCAAAGCGCCTGTGTGCGCCCACAAAGCGCTCCAGGCTCGCCGCCGCGTCCCCGGCGTCCACCCCCAGCGCCACCGCGGTGCTGATGGCCGCCAGCGCATTGAGTACGTTGAACTCTCCGGGAACGCCCATGTGGACCTCGGTCTGTTTTTCTCCGCGGAACATCAGCCGGAACGAGGCGTACCCGCGCTCGTCCTCTTCATAGGCCTCCGGATACCAGTCGTTTTGCGCGGAAAGGCCGAAGAACTGATGTCTCCTGCCCGCCCGCTCGATCTGACGCCTGACCCGGGGATCGTCACCGTTCCCGATTGCCAGCCCGTCCGCCGGAAGCAGCGCCAGGAACTGTCCAAAGGTTTCCTCAATCTCGTCCAGATCCCGATAGCAGTCCAGATGATCCGCGTCAATGTTCAGCACCACCGCCACGGTCGGATTCATTCTCAGAAAGCTCCGGTTAAACTCGCAGGCCTCCGCCACAAAGATATCGCTGTTTCCCACCCGGGTGCTGCCGCCGATGGCATCCAGGCGCCCGCCGATATGGATGCTGGGATCCTTGCCGTTTTCCAGCAGGATCTGGCTCAGCATGGAGGTGGTGGTGGTTTTTCCGTGCGCGCCGCAGATGCCGACTGCCCTGGAAAAGCCCTGCATCAGCTGGCCCAGAAGATAAGCCCGCTCCATCGAGGGAATGCCCAGGCGATCTGCCTCCTGCCGTTCCGGATTCTCGGGAGAAATCGCGGCGGAATAAACGATCAGATCCGCTCCATGCACGTTTTCCGCACGGTGGCCGATCATGACCTCCGCGCCGGCCTCCCGCACATATCGGATCAGATAACCCTCGTCCCGGTCGCTTCCGGAAACCCGGTATCCTTCCCGGATCAGCATCATCGCCAGCCCGCTCATGCTGGATCCGCCGATGCCGATCAGATGGATGCGCTTTCCGGCGTAATCCCGGATCCGGGGTATGGTTTGCGTGCCACTCACCGTATGATCATCTCCCCTGCTCCTGCAGCGTCTCGTCCAGTGAAATCGTCGGATGCTCCCTGCTGGGACGGTACATCACGAAACGCCGCCCGATCTGCTGAATCGGTTCCGCGCCGGTTTTTTCGCACAGCGCGGTCAGCGCCTCCCGCGCGGACAGCGGCGCGCCCTGCTGAACGCAGCCCTTGATCAGCTCCCTGGCCTCCAGCGCGTCATAGGTTTCCCTGACCGTGTTCTCGGTAATTCCGTCCTTGCCGATATAAAGGATGGTTTCAATCGTGTTCGCCATCCCGCGAAGCTTCGCGCGTTGTTTTCCTGTCATGCTGTTTCTCCTATTCAATGAAATCAAATTCCATGTCCGCAATCCGGACCGTGGCACCTTCCCCGGCGCCCGCTTCCCGCAGCGCGTCGATGACGCCCAGCTTCCGGAGCATCTTATGGAACCAGTTCATGCTTTCGTTGTCATCGAAGTTGACGCTCTCGATCAGCCGTTCCATCCCGGGACCGAGAACCTCATAGGTCGCGCCGTCAAACACGATCCTGAAGCCCTCCTCCGGCTTCTCCTCCTCCGGCTCTTCCTCCTCCTGGAAGTGCAGCACGGGGGGCAGCGTTTCCAGCAGTCGGGCCGTCTCGTCCAGCAGGGGATCAAAGCCCTGCCGGGTGGCAGCGCTCACCGCAAAGACCGGGCATCCCATGCCCTCCGCCAGGATCCGCATCCGCTTCAGGTTTTCCTCCGCGCCGGGCAGATCCATCTTGTTGCAGACGATGATCTGCGGCAGCTCGGACAGCTGGCCGTAATGATCCAGCTCGGTATTGATCTGATCCAGATCATCCAGCGGATCGCGCCCCTCGCTCCCCGAAATATCCACCACATGCAGCAGCAGGCGCGTCCGCTCCACATGGCGCAGAAAATCATGTCCCAGCCCGGCGCCCTCCGCGGCGCCCTCAATCAGCCCTGGAATATCCGCCAGCACGATATCCTGTCCAAAGCGGCGGACGATCCCCAGGTTCGGGGTCAGGGTGGTGAAATGATAGTTGCCTACCTTGGGCCTGGCGCTCGTCACGGCGCTGAGGATCGAGCTTTTTCCGACATTCGGATAGCCGATCAGACCTACATCCGCAATCGTCTTCAGCTCCAGCTTCAGGGTATACACCTGCGTTTTGATCCCCGGCTTGGCAAAATTGGGGGCCTGACGGGTCGGCGTCGCAAAATGCTGATTTCCCCATCCGCCGCGTCCGCCCTTCAGCAGGACCCGGGTTTCCCCCGGCTGATCCATGTCCGCCATGATCCGGCCGGTTTCCTCATTGCGCACAACGGTTCCGACCGGCACCTTGATCGTCAGGGGTTCGCCCCGTTTGCCGGTACACCGGCCCGCATGGCCATCCTCCCCGTTCTCGGCGGTATACTTGCTCCTGAACCGGAAGTCCAGCAGCGTGTGCATGTTCGGATCGGCATACAGAAGGACATCTCCCCCGTTGCCGCCGTCCCCGCCGTCCGGCCCGCCGTTGATCACGAATTTTTCCCGGTGGAAGGAGGTGGAACCGTTGCCGCCGTTGCCGGCCTTGACCGTGATTCTGACCCGATCTACAAAATTACCCATTTTTTCCGCTTTCCTGTTTTGTCAGTTTCTCAGGGAATGCAGGGGCGCAGGAATGCGCCCTCCGCGGGCTATGAAGGCGTCGTTGCCATAGGGGTTCACCGGCATGACCGGTGCAAAGCCCAGCAGCCCGCCGAATTCGACCCGGTCCCCTGCCTTCTTCCCGGGAGCCGGGATCACGCGCACGGCCGTTGTCTTCTGATTCACCATCCCAATGGCCGCTTCATCCGCGATGATGCCGCTGATGGCCGCGGCCGGCGTATCTCCCGGAATGGCGATCATATCCAGCCCGACGGAGCACACGCAGGTCATCGCCTCCAGCTTTTCCAGCGTCAGCGCGCCCTTGGCGGCCGCCTCAATCATGCCGATATCCTCGCTGACGGGAATAAAGGCTCCGCTCAGACCGCCCACATGGTTGCTGGCCATCACGCCGCCCTTCTTGACCGCGTCATTGAGCAGCGCCAGCGCGGCCGTTGTCCCGGGGGCCCCGGCCATTTCCAGCCCCATTTCCGTCAGAATATGCGCCACGGAATCCCCCCGCGCCGGTGTGGGCGCAAGGCTCAGATCCACGATGCCGAAGGGGATGCCAAGCCGCTGACTGGCTTCCCGCGCCACCAGCTGGCCCACGCGCGTGATCTTGAACGCGGTGCGCTTGATCGTCTCGGCGACGATGTCAAAGGGCTCGCCGCGAACCTGCTCCAGCGCCACCTTGACCACGCCCGGGCCGGAAACGCCGACATTGATCGCGCACTCGGGCTCGCCGACCCCGCAGAAAGCCCCGGCCATGAAGGGATTGTCCTCCACCGCGTTGGCGAAAACCACCAGCTTCGCGCAGCCCAGTCCGTCCCGGTCCGCTGTCCTGCGGGCGGTTTCCAGAATGATTTCGCCCATTTCCCGCACGGCGTTCATGTTGATGCCCGCCCGGGTGGAAGCGACATTCACGCTGGCACACAGCAGCTCCGTTTCGGCCATGACCTCCGGAATGGAGGCGATCAGACGCTCGTCCGCCAGGGTCAGCCCCTTCTGCGCCAGCGCCGTATAGCCTCCCAGAAAATTGACGCCCGTTTCCCGGGCTGCCCTGTCCAGCGCCCTGGCGATCGGAATCGGGTCGCCCTGGCAGATCAGGCTCACCGGGGTCACGCTGATGCGTTTGTTCACGATGGGAATGCCGAACTCCGTCTCGATGTGCTCCCCGGTTGCCACCAGATCCCTTGCAACCCGGCAGATTTTGTCATACACCCGCTCGGCGCAGCGCGACGGCACCGGATCCGAGCAGTCCAGCAGATTGATGCCCAGAGTGATCGTCCGGATATCAAAATTCTCCTCCTGGATCATCCGCATCGTCTGAAGAATTTCACCGGTCTCTATCATGATTGTCCTCCGTCAGATGCGGTGCATCGCGTCAAAAATATCCATTCTCTGCATGTGAATAGCCATGCGCAGCTCATCCCGGACAGGCTGCAGCGCCTGGTTAATGGCGTCAAAGTCCATCTGCGCCCCGTCCAGGTCCACCACCATCATCATCGTGAAGTATCCGCCCAGAATGGTCTGTGTGATATCGAGAATGTTAATGTTCAGCTCCGCGAGCCGGGTTGCGACCCGGGCGATGATTCCCGTGGAATCCAGCCCGGTGACCGAAATCAGCGCTTTTGTCATAATCCATCCCTTCCCTGCAGGCACACCTGCACATCCTGAAATTATAGGCGCAAAGGCTGTTTTTTGTCAATCTGTGCTGATTTCATTTTCCTTTATTGGAAAAGTATGGTATACTTGTGTGGTTATTCGGTTCGCGGTGCCTCTGCTCCGCGGATGATTTCGACGGATGAGGTGGCGGCGCTTATGACCCCGATCGTTCTGGCTTCCCAGTCTCCGCGGCGGAAGGAGCTGCTCCGGCGGGTCGGCATTCCCTTCCAGGTGTTCGTGCCGGATGTGGATGAGCACTGCGATCTTCCCGCCGCACAGGCCGTCGCGCTCCTTTCCGCGCGCAAGGCTTCCGCCTGCGCTCCGCATTTTCCGGGCCGCTTTATTCTGGCGGCGGACACGCTCGTATCCCTGGAGAATCGCGCGCTGGGCAAGCCCGGCACCCCGGAGGAGGCGTTCCGCATGCTTTCCGCCCTGTCCGGCCATACGCATCAGGTCATGACGGGCGTCTCGGTCCTCTCCCCGACCGGAGAGGCGCACACTGCCGTGGATATCACCGCGGTCACCTTTGCCGCCATCCCGGAGGCGGAGCTGCGCGCCTATATCGCCACCGGGGAACCGATGGACAAGGCCGGCGCCTACGGCATTCAGGGCCGCGCCGGTCTCTGGGTCACCCATCTGGACGGATGTGACTCCTCCGTCATCGGCCTCCCGCTGTATCTCGTCCGCCGGTTGCTTCTGGATGCCGGCTACTCCTTTCCCGCCTGACCGTCAGGCCGGAGAAACCGGGCGGACTCCCTCCCGGCAATTTGGATATTAAGGAAGGAAATCATATGCCAGTTGTGGCTCCTGATATCGGTATCGATCTCGGCACGGAAACCACCAGCGTCTATGTCCGCGGCCGCGGAATCGTCATTTCCGAGCCCACGCTCATCGTGCTGGACCGGAATCAGCGCAAAAGCATCCGCGCCATCGGCGATGAAGCCTTTTTTCTCCTCGGCCGGGCTCCGGATCAGCTGGTCGCTGTTTCCCCGATCAAGAACGGACAGGTTTCCGATTTTGATCTGACGGAGCTCATGCTCCGCTATTTCATCCGCAAGGCCGTGGGCGTTTCCTACCTGAATCGCCCCCGGGTCATCGTATCCGTGCCCTGCGGTCTGGATGACGTCAATCGGAAGGCCCTGACCGAGGCCGTTCGCCTGGCCGGTGCCAGGCATGTTTTCCTGATCGAAAAGCCCTTCGCCTCCGCCATCGGCACCGGCCTCCCGGTCTACGATCCCATCGGCAGCCTGGTGGTGGACATCGGCGCCGGCACGACGGACATCGCCGTCATTTCCCTGGGCGGTCTGGTCGTTTCCCAGAGCGTTCAGGTGGGCGGCCAGACCCTGGACAACGCACTGGTGGATTACATGCGCAAGCGCTGCAACATCCTCATCGGCCGGCAGACGGCGGAGAATGTAAAGAAGGATCTCGCCTCCGCCCTGCCGCTGGAGGAGTCCCGTTCCATTCTCGTGCGGGGCATCAATCAGCTCAACACCTCCGCCGGAACGATCCAGTTTTCCTCAGAGCAGGCGCAGGAGGCCATCGCTCCCGCCTGCAACGCCATCGTCACAGCCATCCGCTGGGTGCTGGAGCGAACCCCGCCGGAGCTTTCCGCGGACATCATGCGCAGCGGCGTTCATCTGACCGGGGACGGCTCCCGCCTCTTCGCGCTGGACCGGTTCCTGTCCGAGAATCTGGGCGTCCCCGTGCTGCTGGCCCGGGAACCCGGAGACTGCTGCATTCTCGGCATCGGGTACCTGACCGAGAACATCCAGCTGATCTCTCCCCAGAGCAGGCGGGCTGCCGCAGCCAAATAAGAAACCCGAATGAATCATTCCAGGCAAAGGAGGTGAAAGATCATGGCCCGGTTCAGGCGTAAAAATGAGGAGCCGAAGGAAGACCGCCCGGTCGTTCAGGATGATTTCATCTATGACGACCCCGAGGAGGACGGCGCCGTGTCTTCCGCCTCTCAAACCCCGGAGGACGCCCTTTCCCAGTTTCACGGTTCCCGGAAATCCGGCGCGGCGGATTCAGAAGCGCCTCAGGACGAAGGCGCGGAGCCTGAAGCACCCGCGGAACCCCGGAAGGTCTATTCCTCCGGCATCATGCTCGATGACAACCTTCAGCAGATTCAGCCTGCCGCCAGGGAGCGCCGGCGGCATCCCGTCCTGCGGCTGATCATTCTGATCGCCGTCACCGGCGTCCTGCTGATCACCATCGGCCTGTATATTCTTCACCGGATCTATCCTGAGGTGCCCGGCCTGGGCGCGCCGGAGGCAGCGGTCAGCGAGGTCGTGACGCCGGTTCAGTCCTTCTTCTCCGGGCTTTCGGAGTCCATCTTCGGCTACTTCCGCACGCTGAAGCTGCGGGCGAATCTGGAGGCGGAATACAATGCCCTGCTCGCGGAAAACGAACAGCTGGTCTATAAGGCCATGCTGGCTGACGAGCTTCAGCATACCCTGTCTCAGTACGAGGATCTGTCCGATGAAATCGCCGCCAACGCGAACATGAAGCCCATCGTGTGCTCCGTCATCGGCAAATCCGATTCCAACTACTTTTCCACCTTCACCATCAACAAGGGCCTGGCGGACGGCGTGGAGGACTATATGGCGGTCACCATTTCCGGCGCCCTCGTAGGCTATACGGAAAACGTTCTGCCCCACAGTGCCACCGTCCGCACGATCATTGACTCCGAAGCCTCCATCGCCGGGCTGATTCAGTCCTCCCGGGATCAGGGCACAGTCCGCGGCACCCTGGGTGTGGACGGAACGCCCCTGTGCCGCATGTATTACCTTCCGGACGATAATCTGCCCCGCCCCGGGGATCTGGTGGTCACCTCCGGCGTCGGCATGTCCTTCCCCAAGGGCATTCCCATCGGCGTCGTGCGTGAAAGCACCCGTGGCATGGAAGCCAACAAGCAGTATATCGTTCTGGAGCCGCAGGTGGATTTCCAGCATCTGGAATCCGTAATCGTCCTGAGATATAAGCCGATTCCGGAAGCCATTGAGGGGCGGGAAAACGGCCGGACCGACATCGAGTTCGTTCCGCTGGAAAGCGCTTTCCCCTCGCCCGAGGTCCCGCAGATCGCCTCTTCTCTGTTCGATTCCCAGTCCACCGCCGATCCGGATCAGACCGCAACGCCGACGCCGGAGCCAACGGAGACGCCCACGCCTTCCCCGACGCCCACCGCAACGCCCTCTCCCACCCCGAACGTTACTTCGCTGGAATATCAGGTGGTCAATCCCCGGGGAGAAATCACCCCCACCCCGACGCCCTCGCCGGTGCCTACGCCGACTCCCTACATCACGCCCGATCCGGACGCCATGACCTATGAGGAGGATGAGTAATCGGGATGAATACCGCATCGCGCCCCACGCAGACCAGCCTGCTGCGCCGCACCCTGATGCTCGCCGTGCTGATCGTCTTCGGCTATCTGGGACAGGTCTGCATCATGCCGTATCTGAAGATTGCCGGCGTCACCCCGAACCTGCTCTATGCCATCATCGGCATCGTCACCGTCGCCTACGGCAAGCTTCGCGCCTTCTGGGTCGGCATGATTTTCGGTCTCCTGACCCAGATCATGCTTCCGTCCGTTTCCTATCTGAATCTGGCCCTGTATTCGCTGACGACCCTTTTTGCCTCCTTTCCCTTCGCGGACAAGTCCCTCAAAACCCTGGAGTATGAGCGGGCCACCAACCGCAGGAAGAAGGAGCTGGCGCCCTGGATCCGAACGCTCCTGTGCGCCTTTGTCAATATTCTGGCCTACGAGGTCATCCAGGTGACCTATATCTACATCGGCGGATCCGCCATTACCGCGGGCCATCTGCTGCGCGCGCTGATCGACGTGCTGTCCACCACGCTGCTGACCCTGCTGCTGGAGTTTCCGCTTCGCCGGGCCATCCTGGGCCGGCAGATCGACGCGCCGGGCGTCACCATTGCCCCGGTCGTCTTCAGTCAGAAATAAAAGCTTCCTGCGGGCTGAGGCCCCTCATCCGACCGGAAAGGAGGACATGAATCCGGAATGGAAACCGGCAAAAAGAAAAACCCGGAATTCTGGCGGTACTTCGCCTTTATTCTCATCATTCTCGCCATCTTCGTCTGGCTCGTCTCCGGCCTGATCCGGCTGCAGCTGGGCAGTTCTGAGGAATACGCCGCCGACGCGGAGAGCACCCGCACCAAAACGATCGCCCTGCGGGGCAAGCGCGGAAACATCACCTCCGCCGACTCGGTCGTGCTTGCCGAGGACCAGATGGTCTATAACGTCACCTTCCAGAAGGATGCCGCGGCCAACTCCAAGGCGCAGTATGCCCGCTACACCGCCTCCATCATCGATGCCATCGGCATCATCGAGAAAAACGGCGGCACCATGGCCATCGATTATGTCATCCGCCGCAGCCCGGAAACCGGAGAGTGGGAGTTCCATTTCGGCTCCGGCGTTTCCGAGTCCGTTCTGGCGACCCGGGAAAAGCAGTGGCGTCAGAACAACTACGCGACCCGTGCCAGCTATACCACCGCGGCCCAGTGCATAGAGCAGCTGAGTAAGCGGTATCAGATTCCTGAGGATACCCCGGAGGATCTGATGCTGAAAATCATGGCCATCTACTCCGAAATGCAGATGAACATCTTTAACTCGCAGCCCATTGTCATCGCCCGGGATGTGCGCTATGAAACCGTCATCGAAATCGAAACCCGCTCCATGATGCTTCCGGGCATGAGCATCGAAATCGGAACCAAGCGGGTCTATCCCCGTGCCACGCTGGCCTCGCAGATCATCGGCTATACCGGCGCCATTCCCTCCCGCGCCATGTGGCTGAATCTGAAGGCCAAGGGCTATTCCTATAACGACACCATCGGCCGGGACGGCATTGAATCCTCCATGGAGGACTGGCTGACCCAGAATTCCTCCCTGCGCAAGGGCTCCCGTGTCGTCGAGCGGGACCAGATGTCCCGCGTCGTCCGTGAGCTTTCCTACACCGAGCCTCAGGACGGCAACAATGTCAAGCTGACCCTCAACGCCGCCTATCAGGCGGTGGCGGAGCGCGCCATCGCGGCCAATGTGGCTTCCACCCGCGCCCTCCAGGAGAAAAACCTGGCCTCCCCCAAATGGCAGGAGGCCAACAAGACGGATATTCACAACCGGAACTGGGTCCAGTATCCGCTGGCCCTGGCGGAGCACGGCTGCCTCGTCGTGCTGGACATGCAGTGCCGCGTGCTGGCCCTGGCCAATTATCCCACCTACGACCTGAACGCCCTGGTGGCCGGCGGCAAGGAGGCCATGGCCATCCTGGGGGACA
>CAMOGC010000049.1 GCA_946613955.1 uncultured Clostridia bacterium | reverse complement strand
AACGATGGCACAGAGCGGGGATGAGACGAATCGCGGCGCGGCCGCGCCGGGGAGTCTTGAGGCGGAGATCAGCGTCCTGGGCGCCATGCTGCGGGACGGCGCCGCCGTGCTCCGGGCCATGGAAAGCCTGAAGCCGGAGGACTTTTATACCCCCCAGCATCAGGAGATCTTCCGCGCCATGGCGGATCTGACGGCGGAACACCGGCCGATCGACCTGACGACCCTGACGATGGAAATGGGCCGGAGGGGGACGCTGGAGGGCGTCGGCGGCGTCGTGTATCTGATGCGGCTGATGAGCTCGGTGCCCACGACGGCCAATGTCGGGGCGTATATCGATATCGTCCGGGAAAAGAGCACGCTGCGGCGGCTGGTCGCCGTCGGGCAGGAGATTTCCCGCAACGCTTCCGCCCAGCTGATGCCCGTTCAGGACATCCTGGCCGGGGCGGAGAAGGCCGTTTTCGATCTGGCCATGAACCGGACGGAGGGGGAGACGCTCAAGCCCGCGCGGGACGTGCTGATCAACACGTATCAGCAGATCGAGGATCTGGCGAGACTCCGGGGCGCCCTTTCCGGCGTGCCGACGGGGTTTATCGACGTGGACAACACGCTGACGGGGCTGCACCCGGGCGAGCTGATCATCATCGGCGCCCGGCCCGCCATGGGGAAAACCTCCTTCGCCATGAACATCGCCGGCCACGCCAGCGTCAACAAGGGGAAGACGGTGGCCGTGTTCAGCCTGGAGATGCCGCGGGAGCAGATCATGATGCGCCTTTTGTGCAGCGTGGCGAAGGTCAACATGCAGCACGTCCGCAAGGGGCTGCTGGACGACGGGGAATGGAACCGGCTGGCCGGCGCGCTGGGGCCCATCGCCAACGCGAAGCTCTATCTGGACGACACCGCCGGGCTACGGCCCGGGCAGCTGCGGTCCCGATGCCGCCGGCTGATGATGGATCACGGGCTGGATCTGGTGCTGGTCGACTATCTGGGGCTCATGCATTCCGACAGGCCGATCGAAAACCGGGTGCTGGAGGTAGGCTCCATCAGCCGGGAGCTGAAGGCCATCGCGCTGGAGCTGAAGGTGCCGGTCATCGCCTGCGCCCAGCTGAGCCGGGCCAACAAGGACCGGGTCGACAAGCGCCCGGTGCTGAGCGACTTACGGGACTCCGGCTCCATCGAGCAGGACGCCGACGTGGTCATGTTTTTGCACCGGGAGGATTATTACAACCCGGAGACCGAGGAAAAGAACATCGCGGAAGTCAATATCGCCAAACAGCGCAGCGGGCCCCTGCGGGTGGTCAAGCTGGCGTGGCTGAGCGAATTGACGACCTTCGCCAATCTGGCGGCGGAGCCGGCCTCCGGCGGCGCGCCATTCTGAGCGGGGGGCCGTTAAGGAGGATATATGGGGAATTTCAGGGTGTGCCAGCTGGTTCGGGATACGAGGTTCGAGGGCGTCCTGCTGGTGCGCGGCGCGGAGAAGAAGACCGACAAGAACGGCCGGGACTATGTGGATCTGAACCTGGGGGACAAGACCGGGGAGATTAACGGCAAGATCTGGAACTGGGACGGGACGCGGAAGGTGCCGGAGGCCGGAAAGCCCCTCCGGGTCGCCGGGCCGATCCAGGAATACAACGGGCGGCTGCAGTTCCGGGTGGAAAAATGGGAGCCGGTTCCCGAAGACGGGGTCGACATGTCGGAGCTTGTGCCCGCCGCCCCCAGAAGCGGCGCGGAGATGCGGGCGGAGATCGACGAAACCGTTTCCGCCTTCCGGAACGAGGGGCTGAAAAAGCTGACGATGGAGATGCTCCGCATGGCGGGGGACCGGCTGGAATGGTTCCCGGCGGCCCAGCGGATGCATCACGCGGAGCTCAGCGGCCTGCTGCACCACACGACGGACATGCTCCGCCTGGCGAAGGCGATGGTGGAAATCTATCCCTGGCTGAACCGGGAGCTGCTCTTCGCCGGGGTGATCATTCACGATCTGGCGAAGATCGAGGAACTCAGGAGCGACGCGGCTGGCAACGTTTCCGATTATACCCGGGACGGCCAGATGATCGGCCACCTGGTTCGGGGCGTCGTCAATCTCGAAAAGGCGGCGGAGAAAACCGGCGTGCGGGGGGAAACGCTGGCCCTTCTGGAGCACATGGTGCTCAGCCACCACGGGGAGCCGGAATACGGCAGCCCCCGGCCGCCCATGTTCCCCGAGGCGGAGGCGCTGCACTGGATCGACATGATGGATTCCCGGATGAACACCATGAAGAACGCCGAGGACAAGACGCCGGAGGGCGCCTTCAGCGAGAAGGTATTCTCGCTGGAGCGGCGGGTGTATCATCCCCGATATACGGAAGACGCGGAATAAAAGACGGAAGAGGCCGGTGAAGCTCCGCCGCGAGGGGCGCCGGGAATCGCAGAGACTGAAGGGGAGGAAGAAACCATGAAGAAGAGAATGCTGTGCCTGGTGCTGGCGCTGTGCGCCATCTTGCTGACCGCCTGCCAGCAGAGAGAAGTGTTTGACACCACCCTGCCCGCCGACCGGGCGACGGAAACCGCGACCCCGCCGGCCCAGGATCTGTTCGGCTCCGCGGTGGTCGGCGGAACGACGGATTACGACGACGGGAGCTACGATCCCTCCTCCGAGGAGGGCGGCGACTGGGAGGACGTGGAAGAGCCGACCGAAGACGCCTCCGCGCCCACGGCCGCGCCGATGATGAGCAGCGAATACGCCGGAGCCACGCCGGTCATCATCGATCCCGTCGACAAGCCCACGCCCACGCCCCTGCCGACGCTGACCTTCAGCTACGTGACCTACGAGGTGCCCTCGCTGCACATGACCTTCGAAGGCCCCAGCGGGTGGACGACCGACAGCAGCGCCTCGGACACCTTTGTGCTGACCAATCCGGATCCTTCCATGGATTATGCCGCCAGCCTGACGGTTCGGATGGTGCCGGTCAACAAGCAGTATACCAAGAGCGAGCTGATCAAGGAAGTCAAGGGCATGCTGGACACCCTCGGAGGCGGCGGCGCCTTTACATCCTTCAATCCCTCCAACACCGCCGAGCGGACCTTCCTGGGTTCCACGGGCGTTTACGCCAATTACAGAGCGGTGGAAAAG
Source organism: uncultured Clostridia bacterium (assembly GCA_946613955.1). Next base: position 6,729 of record CAMOGC010000049.1, on the reverse strand, counting down.
GATACGGGGGCGGAAGTCGCGGGACGGATCATCGTCACCTGCAAGGACAAGGTGCTGTATTCCCTGCATGTGACCTATCCCCGGGGATATACCGAATTCTATGTCGCCAATGTGTATGACAAGTTCCGTCATTCCGTGAAGCTGAACTGACGATTCTTTGGGCCCCGCGCTTTTTGGCGGCGGCGCGTTATTTCGATGATTTGGGAGGCTTTCCAGGCCATGAGACGTTTGACCCGTATTGGAATCCTGCTTTGCTCAATCGCGCTGATCGCGGGGATGATGGTTTTCCCCGCGTCGGCGGAGGTGATGACCCTGCGCGTGGATCTGCGCGGCCGTCTGGAACAGGCGGACGGAACCGCGGCGAGCGTCCCGGTCGAGGGCGCCTTCCGGGTGCTGCAGGGCGGCATGGAGCAGGGCACCCTGGCGACGGGCGAAACCATGACGCTGAACGGATCCGGGCCGGTTATCCTGGAACCTCTGGCGGAAACGATCGACGCGGGATGGGACGCGACGGGGGCGAGAACCACCGTTCCCATGACCAGCGGCAACGTGACGGTGCCGATCACCCTGCCGCGCCTGACGGAGAAGACCGTGGCCCAGCTTCCGGCGGAAACCGAGGCGCCCGCCGCGGAGAACGTCATCCAGACCACGACGGCCGATGGCATGAACTGGGAAGAGGACGAGGACGGGAACGAGGAGACGCCGGAGGCGCCCGCGCCCGCCCGGGCGGTTACGACGCCGGAGCTTCTGTTTACCCCTGTGCCCACCGCCGCCGCGACGCCGGAACCCCAGGTATCCCTGCTTTCCGCGGGGGCGGACAAGGGCGCGGTGCGGGTCAAGGTGTTTTATGACAGCAACAGCAACGGCGACTGCAGCGTATACGAAAAAGGCATCCCCGACATCCCGGTTTACCTGGTGGGCGCGGACGGCAACGCGGTCACCGGCGGGCGGACCGGCGCGGAGGGCGAAATCCTCCTCGAGGGGCTGACGCCCGGGGAATACCGGATCCGGGTGGCGCTGCCGGAAGAATGGGGATTCAACAAAAAAGCCAAGGAGACCGGGCTGAGCAAATCCTTTATGGAGGCTTCCGCCCAGGGCACGCAGGACAGCGAGCCGGTGACCGTCCGGGCCGGGGAAATCCTCGAGCGGGGCGTGGGCACCTACGAATCCGTCACCGTCAGCGGCAACTGCTGGCTGGATGAGGACGGAAACGGCGTCATGGCGGACGGGGAACGGAAGGTGGCCGGCGCCCATGTGACTTTGAAGGGCCAGAAAAACAACCTGGAATACGAAGCCTATTCGGACGAGAACGGCGACTGGCGGATTCCGCGGGTGCGCCCCGGGTTCTATGACTTTACCTCCTACGCGCCGGAAGGCATGATGTTTACCAAATATACCAAGAACGGCGGGAAGAAACGCTCCGTATTTACGACGGAGGGGAAGAGCAAAATCACCAAAACCCTGGATACCAACGACGGCCACAACAAGCCGGATCAGAACATCGGCTTTACCTGGACCGGCCTGGTGGAGGGCATGTGCTTCCTGGACGCCAACTATAACGGACTGTATGACGAGGGCGAGAAGCCCCTGGCGGGGGTCAAGGTGACCGCCATCAAGCAGGCCAGCGACGAGGAGATCGCCATCGCCTATTCCGGGGCGGACGGACGGTATACGATTACCGGTCTTCGGGCGAACACGTATAAGATCCGGGCGGTGCTGCCGGAGGACGGAAGCGACTTTACCCGCGCGGTTTCCGACGAGGCGGGGAACCATTTCGTCGCCCGGGACAACCGGCGGGAGAACTTCCTGAAGAACTTCGCCCTGCAGAACGGGGAACATCGGACCGTGAACGTCGGGGCCATTTACTACGGCTCCGTCAGCGGGACGGTCTATCTCGACGACGACTTCTCCGCCAGCCAGAACGGCGGGGAGAAGGCGGTTCAGGGCATTTCCGTGTCCCTGCTGGGAGAAAACGGCGCCCTGGTGGCCTCCGACAAAACCAACAAGAAGGGCGAGTACAGCTTTACCCGGCTGACCCCCGGCAAATACAGCCTCCGGATGACGGCGAAGGAGGGCTACGCCTTTACCAAAGCCGGCGAGGGCAACGTGATGCTGAACCTCAACGGCGGGGAAGGATATTCGGAGCCCTTCGACGTGCCCATCGGCACGGCCGTTTCCGGGCGCGACGCGGGGATGATCAAGCCGGCCACCGTCCGGGGCACGGTTTTCGCCGACCGGAACGACAACGGCCTGCAGGATGCCGGCGAGGGCGGCCTGGAGGGCGTCACGGTCCGGCTGATGAGCGAGGAGGGCGAGCAGTTCTCCGCCGCCATCGGGGCCGAGGGAGGCTTCCTCTTCGACGCGGTTATGCCCGGAAGGTACTATGTCGAATATACGCTGCCGGAGCGGGCCATTTTCGCGAAGACGGTTTCCGGCGGCAACACCATGACGGGCGAAAACGGCGTCGGCCGGGGCGAATGGTTCGAGCTGCGGACGGCGGGCGAGCGGACGGATCCGCTGGTCGGCGCGCTGACGCTGGGACGCGTCCAGGGAACGGTTTTCCACGATCCGGACGGCTCCGGCCTCCAGGACGCGGGGGACGCGCCCACAGCCGGGGCGAAGCTGATCCTGAAGCCCTCCCGGGAGGATCTGGAAACGGCGGAGGCCGTATCCGACGACCAGGGGCATTTCCTCATCGACCATATTCATCCCGATACCTATACCCTGACGCTGATCCTGCCCGACGGGCAGGTGACCAGCCGGCTGAAGGGCGTAACGCTGCCCCTCGTTTCCGGGGAGGCGGAGCAGTCCGCGAAGCTGGAGGTGGCCATGGGCGCCGAATGGGACGGCCAGATGATCGGCGCGGTCAAGCCGGCTGTGCTGCGGGGCCGGGTCTGGCTGGATGAGAACAACAACGGCCGGCGGGAAGAAGACGAACAGACCCCCGCGGGCTATACGATCACCGTAACCGACGAAAGCGACGGACAGGTGTTCGCTACCCTTTCCACCGGGAGCGACGGCAGCTTCGAGGCGGCGGGCATGGTGCCCGGCAGCTTCACCGTTTCCTACCAGATGGACGAGGATACGGATACGGCTTCCGAGGGGGATAACACCTTCTCGAAGGCGGGTTCCCGGATGGAAATGACGGGCCTCTCCCTGAAGGAAGGCGAGACCCGGGAAGGCCTGACTCTGGGGCTGGTTCGCTATACCTCCCTGGGAGGCCAGGTCTGGATCGACCGGGGCGAGGGAGCGGAAAGCCTGGCCGGCGCCGCGGTTATCCTGGAGGACGGCGAGGGCCGGACGGTTCAGACCCTGACCACCGGGGAAACCGGCACCTGGCGCTTTACCGGCCTGATGCCCGGAACCTATCGGATCCGGACGGAGCTGCCGGAGGGATGCGTGGTGGCCGAGCCGGACGACGAGCGGCTGGATACCGGGCTGGTTTCCGTCGTAACCGAAACCGACGGCCGCCGGGGCGCCACCGATCCCATTGACCTGCGCATGGGCCAGGATCAGCTGAGCCTGAATATCGGTTCCGTGCTGCCGGGAACCATCGGCGATTACTGCTGGCTGGACGAGAACGGCAACGGGTGGCAGGACAGCAGCGAGCCCGCCATCGCCCACGTGAAGGTGGAGCTGGTTCGCAACGGGGTCACCGTCGCCGAAACCGAAACCGACGGATACGGCCTGTATTTCTTCCGGGAGGTCTATCCGGCGGTTTATACCCTGAAGGTCACGGCGCCTCCGGAAATCCGGCCGACCCAGAAGCGGACGGATATCTATCTGATCGTTTCCTCCCTGAACGAGACCGACGACACCGTCAGCTATACCGACGAATTCGCCGTTCAGAGCGACAGCACCGATTTCAACATCGATCTGGGCTTCGAGCTGCGCCAGCAGGGCGTCTATCCCGCCGGAATCGGCGAAGGCGCCACCATGGACTGGTCCAGATCCTACGAGAATAAATCCACGGACTGATAACAACACGGGCCGCCGAAAGGCGGCCCGCTTCGTTTCGCGGCCAACGCGACGGTCCGGGAATGAATAACAAAACAGGCCGCCCGGAGAGGCGGCCCGCTTCGTTTAGGGCCTACGCGGCGTCCAGGGAATGAATAACAACACGGGCCGCCCGGAGGGGCGGCCCGCGCTGTATGGAGGATAGGGAGGTCTGACACTAGGGAAAGTGTCAGGGAAAAGGGATGTCGATGATCGGGCGCCTGGCGGCGCTCTTCCTTTCGACAGGTTTATCCTATCCCCCGATTGTGTTTTCCAGGTGAAGAAAAAATGATCAGCCTCCGAAAAAAACAGGGGACTCAGGGAGCCGCGGTGGGCGCGGGGGTTTCCGTGGGGCGGGGCGTGGGCGTCGGGGTTTCCGCCGCGAAGAGGGCGTCCAGGGTCTTCTGGTCGACCTCGCCGCTGGGATAGATGCCCTGGGAACGCTGGAAGGCCTGGATTGCCTTGACCGTTCCGCCCAGGATCTTTCCGGAGCAGTAGCCCTGATAGAAGCCCAGCTCCGCCAGGCGGCGCTGCACCCAGAATACGTTTTCACCCTCGCTGTTCTTTTTCAGCTTCCTGCTGCCCAGCTCCGGCTTGACCGAGCTGTTATAGACCGGCTCCGGCGTGGGCACCGGGGTTTCCACGGGAATGGAGGTGCCTTTTTTCAGACTCGGCAGCTTCAGGGCGTCCCGCAGCTCCGGATCCGCCGGCAGTTTTTCGGTAATGGTGACAACGGTGCCGGCGCCGATGTTATCATAAATCCATTTGGCGTCCTCGACCGTCAGACGGATGCAGCCGTGGCTGGCCCGGGAACCCAGCATCTTATAGCTGGAGGTTTTCATGGCGTCCAGGCTGACGGCGGTATAGATGACGGAATGGAAGGCGATGGAGGAATTGATGCGGGTCCAGTAGCGGGCGTAGCTGTTGCCCCATTTCGGGAAGACGCACCAGCGGGCGTGCCGCCCGTTCAGCACCCAGTCGCCCACGTCGCTGGGGTTGGCCTTGGTCCCCGTCGAGCAGAGCATCTGGCGCACCAGGACGGTATAGTCCCCGTTCTCGTCCCGGCCGTAAACCCTGGTGACCTGGTTGGTAACGTCGACGGTAATGGCGAAGGGAACGGGCGTCGGCGAGGGGGTGGGCTTGGGCGTCTGGTCCGGCATGACAATCTTCGTGTCGTTGAAGATGATGTTCCAGGTGGTTTCGTCCACCTGGCCGGTGGCCTTCAGGCCGTTCTGGGTCTGAACCGACTTGACCGCCCGCAGGGTTTTTTTCGCGAAATTGCCGCTGACGGGCCCGTCATAATAGCCCAGGCTGGTCAGGCGGGCCTGCAGCTGCTTGACCAGCTGGCCGCTGGAGCCGCTCTTGAGCGTCTTGGAGTAGGGTACGGAATTATCCGGCATCACCACGCCGTTGTCCGCGGCGGTCTCCGCGTCGTCCACCAGGTAGCCGTTCAGATCCGGCACCGGGGTGGAGGTGGCGTCCGGGCTGGTTCCGGGAACCGCGGCGCCGGGGGCGTAGAGGGCCTGCTGGGTCGCCGGATCCGCGGCGCCGGTGACCGGAAGGCCCGCGTTTTCCTGAAACCTGCGGACGGCGCTCTGGGTGCCGCTAAGGTAATTGCCGCTGATTTTTCCTTTATAATAGCCCAGCTCCATCAGCCGGGTCTGCAGCTCTTTGACCGCGTCGCCCTGGGCGCCGACCCGAAGGGGACGGTAGACCGCGGCGAAGAGCAGACTCTGGGTCTTCAGATCCGCGACGCCGGTCTGCTCCAGGTCGAAATCCTTCTGGAAGGCGCGGATCGCCTCCCGGGTACCCTCCCGATACCGGCCGGAAAGGTTTCCCGTATAGTATTTCAGATCCTTGAGCCGGACCTGGAGCTCCAGCACGTCGTCCCCCTCGTCCCCGTATTGCAGGACGCGGGCATCCACCGTTTCCTCCTCCAGATCCTCCTCTTCGGGCAGATCCTCTTCCCTGGCCTCCGGCTCGTCGTCCTCATCCGCCATGGGCACGGATTCCCCTTCCTCCGGAGTTCCCGTTTCCAGCGGGGCGGATTCCCCTTTTTCCGGGGCGGCTTCAGGCAAGGGATCGCTCAGGCCCGCGGCGGGGAGCAGCAGGGCCAGCGACAGGAGTAAAATCATCAGGCGTTTCATAGGTGTCACCTCTCGCAATAAATTGCAAACCTCATTTTAACATTTATGAAACAATATTGCAAGGAAAATGAAAATAAAGGCGGGGCTGGAGAAGTGATCCTGGGATCGGGGGAAGCGGGAACGTGCCTGGCGGGCGGACGGCCGCGAAGCCCAGGCAGGGTCGCGCCGCGGCGGGACAGCCGACAGAGCAGGACAGGGCTTTCCGCAACGCCAGGGGAGTCCTGCGCAGCGGAAGGAAGAAGGAGGAAGGAGGCAGAGGCAGTGCCGAATGATTCGTCAATTTGCACAAAAAGACTTTATGCAAAACTGTCAAACGGCCGATTTTCTTTTGGCGGGGAGCGGGATATAATACAAAGCATCAAAGGGCGAAGCCCTGATTGTGACAGGAGGATGAATTTATGGCAAGCGTATCCCTGCAGCACATCTACAAGATCTACTCCGGCAACGTGACCGCCGTCAGCGATTTTACGCTGGACATCGAAGACAAGGAGTTTATCGTTCTGGTCGGCCCCTCCGGCTGCGGTAAGTCCACGACCCTGCGCATGGTCGCCGGTCTGGAAGAAATTTCCGACGGCGAGCTGTACAT